>NZ_JAWLFS010000204.1:0-5493 GCF_041685465.1 Rhodosalinus sp.
CGCTCGATCCAGTGGTCGCGCAGCCAGGGGCAGGGCTTCGACCGGCGGATCAGCGAGCCGCGATAGCCCTCGACCGCCTCGGGCATCTTGGGGCGGCCGTGGAAGCAGACGACGCGCGCCTCTGCCGGCAGGCGCGGCGGGCGGAGCCAGTTGAGGGGCGGCAGGCCGAGGCAGTCGTACTTGAAGCTGACCACCCAGCCGCCCGGAATATAGGCGAAATCGCCGTGCGCCATCGCCTTGTGCGAGGTGTAGCGCTGTTCGGAGCCGCGGGCGCGCTCGACCTCGGCGTAAGGTGACGCCGCGAGGTCGTCGTAGAGATAGCCGTGCCGCGAGGGATCGAAGCGGAAGACCGAGCCGTGCCCGGTCGGGCGGCCCTTGCGCGCCTCGGTCCAGTCGTGGCGCATCACGAGCTTGCCGGGCGCGAGCGTCAGGATCGGCTCCAGGTCGCCGGTGATCACCACGTCGAGGTCGAAGCCGAGAACCGGGCCTTCGGGGCCCGGAATGGCACCTGGCCGGAAGAGCGAGACCTTGCGCATCGCGCCCTGACGGTTCGCCACGGCGAGGGCGCGGTCCATCTCGTCCTGAAAGGGCTCGCGGGGCAGGGGGACCACTTCCACCTCCGGGTGCAGGCCCTCCGCGTGTTCCGTCATGCAGACGAAGCGGACCTCCCGCGCGAGGTTGCGCCGCACGCCGGAGTAGAGGCGGTTGACGTACTCGGGGCCGAAGGCGGTGCCCCACTTGATGCAGGCGACGGTGACGGGCGGCACGGCCTCTCTCCAAAGGGGACGGGCCGCCTGCCTAGCGCCTCGGCGGCGCCTTGACCAGACGCCGCGAGAGCCGGGGCGCGCGCGCTCAGGCCGCCGGCATCCGCCGTTCCGCCACTTCCGCGAGCCACGAGCAGCCCGCGGGGATCACCGTGTCGTCGAAATCGTATTCCGGGTGATGGACCATCGCCGTGTCGCCGTTGCCGACGAGGATGTAGGCGCCGGGGCGCTCCTCCAGCATGTAGGCGAAATCCTCGCCGCCCATGACGAGGGGCGCCTCGTCGCAGTCGCCCGCCACGGCGCGCGCAACCTCGGCGGCGAAGTCGGTCTGCGCCTCGTGGTTCGCCATCACCGGGTAGCCGCGGTGGTAATGCACCTCGACGCGCCCGCCGAAGGTCGCCGCGACGCCCTCGCAGACGGCGCGGATGCGCGCCTCCGCCAGATCGCGCATCTCCGTGGACAGCGTGCGCACCGTGCCGCGCAGGTGCACGCCCTGCGGGATCACGTTGAAGGCCTCGGACGAGGTGCGGAAGCTGGTGACCGAAACCACGATCTGGTCGACCGGGTCGGCGTTGCGGCTCGCGATGGTCTGCAGCGCGGTGACGGCATGCGCGGCCATCACGGTCGTGTCGACGGTGTCGTGGGGCTTGGCGGCGTGACCGCCCACGCCCTCGAACGCGATGTCGAACTGGTCGGTCGCCGCGAAGAAGGGGCCCGAACGGATGGCGAAGCTGCCCACGGGCCGGCCGGGCCAGTTGTGCATGCCGTAGACCTCCTGAATACCCCATCGTTCCATCAGGTTATCGTCGCACATCTCCTTGCCGCCGCCGCCGCCTTCCTCCGCGGGCTGGAAGATCACGACGCAGGTGCCGTCGAAGTTGCGCGTCTCGGACAGGTATTTCGCCGCGCCGAGAAGCATCGCGGTGTGCCCGTCGTGGCCGCAGGCGTGCATCGCGCCCGGCGTCTTCGAGGCATGCGGCGCGCCGGTCTGCTCGTGGATGGGCAGGGCGTCCATGTCGGCGCGCAGGCCGATCACGCGGCCCGAGGTGTCGGCCCTGCCCCTGATGACGCCGACGACGCCGGTGCGCCCGATGCCCTCCACGACCTCGTCGCAGCCGAAGGCGCGGAGCTTGTCCGCGACGATCTCGGCGGTGCGGTAGGTCTCGAAGAGGATCTCCGGGTGCTGGTGGAAATCCCGGCGCCAGGCGGTGATCTCCTCGTGGAGTTCGGCGAATCGGTTCTTGACGGGCATCGGTACTCTCCTTCGCGGTCGCCTCCGACATAGCGCGCCCGCGCGGCGGTGTCACATCCGCGGCGCGGGGCGAAAAAGACGCCGCGTCCGCCGACAGGGCCGCGGTGCAGGGCGCACGGTCCGGCCGGCCCGAGGGGCGGCGGGATGCGCGTTTCGCCGTCGGGCCGCGGGGTGGGCCGGTTTTCCCCCGGGCCGCGCTGCGCTGCGGCGTCCCGCGCTTGATCCGGCGCGGGCGCTGGCGCATGTCGGACAGGCTTCAGCACAGGGAGGCAGGATCATGTATCAGGCGCTCGGGATCACGGCGCTCACCGCGCCGCAGGCGGCGGTGGTGTTCGGCGCGCTTCTGGGCCTCGCGTTCGGGCTCCTGGCCGAGCGCACGGGCTTCTGCCTGCGCCGTTCCGTCGTCGCGGGGCCGGACCGCCGGCAGGCCGCGGGCGTCTGGCTCGCCGCCTTCGCCGCGGCGCTGGTCGGCACGCAGGCGGCGGTGGCGGCGGGCTGGATCGGCTTCGGCGATCACCGCTTCCACGCGGGCGATCTGCCGGTGATGGCGATCCTCGTCGGCGGGCTGATGTTCGGCGTCGGCATGGTTCTGGCGCGGGGATGCATTTCGCGCCTCGTCGTGCTGTCGGGCACCGGCAACCTGCGTGCGGCGCTCGTGGTCCTGGTCTTCGCGCTCGCGGCGCTCGCGACGATGCGCGGTGTCCTGGTGCCGTTGCGCCTGTGGCTGGGAGAGGCCACGGTGCCGCTCGGCGCGGCGGCCTCGCTCGGTGGCTGGCCGGGCGGCGCGCTCCTCTGGACGGTGCTCGGCGTGGCGGCCTTGCTGGCGGTGGCGCTGCGCTCGGGCGCGGGGCAGGGGGCGCTCGTGGCGGCGGTGGCACTCGGTCTGCTGGTCCCGCTCGGCTGGGTCGGCACGGGGCTCCTTCTGCAGGATGATTTCGACCCGGTGGCGATGCAGTCGCTCGCCTTCACCTCGTCGTCGGCGGAGGCGCTCTTCTGGGTGGGCGCGGCGACCTCGATCCCGCTCGGCTTCGGGGTCGGGCTCGTGGGCGGCACGGTGCTCGGTGCGCTGGCCTCGGCTGTACTTGCGCGGCGCTTCCGCTGGCAGAGCTTCGAGCGCCCGGGCCAGACCGGCCGCTCCCTCTCCGGCGCGGCGCTGATGGGCGTGGGCGGCACGCTCGCCGGTGGCTGCACCGTGGGCGCGGGGCTTTCGGGAACGGCGACGCTGTCGGTGGCGGCGTTTCTTGCGCTCGGCGCGATGATCGCCGGCGGCGTGGCGACCGACCGCGCGCTCAGTCGAGCTTCCCGCGGATCCGTCGGACGAGCACGAGCACGAGCACCACGACCGGCAGAGTGACCGTGGCGGTCACCATGCCCTTGGTCACGCCGAGCGGCTCGGCCAGCGGATAGAGCAGGTAGCTCAGCAGCGAGACGGCGTAGTAGCTGATCGCCACGACGGAGAAGCCCTCAACCGTCTTCTGAAGCTGGAGCTGAAGGTCCGCGCGGCGGTCCATGCTCTCGAGCAGCGCCTGGTTCTGGGCGCTGCGCGCCACGTCGACGCGCGTGCGCAGCAGATCGCCCGCGCGCATCGCCCGGTCGGCCATCGCGTGCAGCCGGCCTTGCGTGGATTTCACGGTGCGCATGGCCGGGTCGAAGCGGCGCATCATGAACTCGTTGAAGGTCTGCCGGCCGCCGAAGCGCACCTCGCGCATGACCTCGATCCGCTCGTGCACGATCGCCTCGTAGGCGGCGGTGGCGCCGAAGCGGAAGCTCGCCTGCGCCTGCAGCGTCTCGAGCTCCGCCGAGACGGTGAGCAGCGCCTGCAGCGTCTCTTCCGCGGGCGCGGCCCGGTCCGTCATGCCGGACATGAGCTCCGAGAGTTCCTTGTCGATCTCGGCCATGCGCGGCGAGAGCGCGCGCACCCGCTGGAAGCCCAGCATCGACATGGTCTTGTAGGTCTCGATCTCGGCGAGGCGCTGGACGATACGGCCGATGCGGCGCCGCCCGATGTCGTCGTGCGGGAAGACGGCGAAGCGCATGTGCCCGGCCGGATCGATCCGGAAATCGCCGATCACCACCGCGCCGTCGTCCTGCACGCAGCTCGCCGCGACGCTTTCAGAGACGAACCAGTCGGCGATGCGCGCCTCGATCTCCTCGTCCGCCGGGCGCGGTTCGATCCGGATGAGCGCCGAGGTGATCCGCTGGCCCGGCGCGGCCGCGAGCCACTCTTCCGGGAAAACGTCGAAATCATCCGGGTCGAAGGGCTTCGCGCCGGGCCCGTCTAGAAAGACCGTGTAGGTGACGAACTCGGTGTGGCTTTCCCATTTCAGCCGGTGCTTGCCGATCTGGCAGAACCAGTGCGTCGCCCCCGGCTGCGGCTGATCGGCGCCGTGGCGGTGCAGGAGCTGCGCGAGATGGTCGAGATCGGCCTGCCGGTCCCGGCTCGCCGCCTCCTCGGGGCGCTTGATGGCGAGAAAGACCGCGCGGCCCGAGGCGGTCAGCGCGGGGAAGGGGCGCGCGTGCAGCTCGTTGGCGAGCTCGTAGCGAAGGGGATGATCCGTGATGGGCGGCATGTGTGTCTCCGACTTGGAGAGATAGTGCTGCAGTGCAGAGAAGTAAAGGTAAAACCCTTGAAACTCATGCGGTTAACGGTGTGCGGCGGTATGCTGACGGCCCGGTGGACCCGATACAAGAAGGGCGCCGCACGGCGCGGCGCCCCTTTTGGTCCCGAGCTGTCCAAAGGCTCACTCGATGAGCGAGAGGAGCTTGTTCAGGCTCTCCTTGGCGTCGCCGTAGAACATCCGCGTGTTCTCCTTGAAGAAGAGCGGGTTCTCGATGCCGGAGTAGCCCGCGCCCTGGCCCCGCTTGGAGACGAACACGTTCTTCGCCTTCCAGACCTCGAGCACCGGCATCCCGGCGATCGGCGAGTTCGGGTCGTCCTGCGCCGCCGGGTTCACGATGTCGTTGGAGCCGATGACGATCACCACGTCCGTCTCGGGGAAATCGTCGTTGATCTCTTCCATCTCGAGCACGATGTCGTAGGGCACCTTGGCCTCGGCCAGCAGCACGTTCATGTGGCCGGGCAGGCGCCCGGCGACCGGGTGGATGGCGAAGCGCACTTCCTTGCCCTTGCCCCGGAGCTTCTTCGTCAGCTCGCTGACCGCGTTCTGCGCCTGTGCCACGGCCATGCCGTAGCCCGGCACGATGACGACGCTGTCGGCCTCCTCGAGCGCGGCGGCCACGCCCTCGGCGTCGATGGCGATCTGTTCGCCCTCGATGTCGGCCGCGGGGCCCTGCGTGCCGCCGAAGCCACCGAGGATCACGTTGATGAACTTCCGGTTCATCGCCTGGCACATGATGTAGCTCAGGATCGCACCCGAAGAGCCCACCAGCGCGCCGGTGACGATCAGGAGGTCGTTGGACAGCGTGAAGCCGATCGCCGCCGCGGCCCAGCCCGAGTAGCTGTTCAGCATCGAGACG
>NZ_JAWLFS010000205.1:0-5474 GCF_041685465.1 Rhodosalinus sp.
GACATGCACAGCCTTCGATGATCGCCGTGACCCGCCCCGCCCCCGAGGTCCGGTCATGACCGGCGTCTTGCCGTCGCAGGACATCGCGGCGCTCGCCGCGTCGGGCGCCATCGCGACCGACACGCCGTTCGCAGAGGATCAGATCCAGCCGGCGAGCCTCGATCTGCGGCTCGGACGCCGCGTCTGGCGGGTGCGCGCCTCCTTCCTTGCCGGCGCGGGGCACCGGGTCGCCGACCGGCTCGACGGGCTCGCCATGCACGAGATCGACCTCTCTGCCGGCGCGGTCCTGGAAAAGGGCTGCGTTTACGTCGCGGAGATCGCCGAGGGACTCGCCCTGCCCGAGGACGTCTCGGCAGTGACCAACGCCAAGAGCACGACGGGGCGCCTCGACCTGCTGACGCGGGCGGTGACCGACCACGGCACCGAGTTCGACCGCGTTCCGCCGGGCTATCGCGGCCCGCTCTACGCCGAGATCTGCCCGCGCTCCTTTTCCGTCCTCGTCCGCCCGGGCCAGCGGCTGAACCAGATCCGCTTCCGCCGCGGCGACGCGGTGCTGGGCGACGCGGACCTCGCCGCGCTGCACGCGCGCGAGGGCCTCGTCGCGGGCGGACCGGCGGTGATCGACGCCGGGCTCGGGTTCTCGGTGGACCTCGCCCCGCGCGACGGCGGCCTCGTCGGCTGGCGCGCGAAGCCGCACACCGGGCTCATCGACCTCGACCGGATCGGGCATTACGCGCCCGCCGACTTCTGGGAACCGCTCGCGGCGCGCGACGGGCGGCTGATTCTCGATCCCGGCGCCTTCTACATCCTCGTCAGCCGCGAGGCGGTGCACATCCCGCCCGATTACGCCGCCGAGATGGCGCCCTATCTCGCCATGGTCGGCGAGTTCCGCGTGCATTACGCCGGCTTCTTCGACCCGGGCTTCGGCCATGCGGCGGCCGGCGGCGACGGCGCGCGCGGCGTGCTCGAGGTGCGCTGCCACGAGGCGCCCTTCGTCCTCGAGCACGGGCAGACCGTCGGCCGCCTCGTCTACGAGCGCATGGCGACCCGGCCCCGGCTGCTCTACGGCGCCGGCGTCGCCTCGAACTACCAGGGGCAGGGCCTCAAGCTGTCCAAGCACTTCCGCGCCTGACCCCGCACGGCCGGTCGCGTGTCAGAAGCGCCCGAACCGGCGCGCGAGCCGCAGCGCCCGCTTCGTCGCGCGCGCCCGCGTCCCGCCGCCCGGAGGCGGGCCGGTGCGCGCGCCGTCTCCGCCGCCGCCCTGCTGCCGCTCGCCCTGCTGACGACTCCCTTGCGGACGACTCCCTTGCGGACGACCCCGCGTCGCCCGGTCGATGCCGGCCCCTATTCCCCGTCCGATCAGCCGGCGCATCACCAGCCGGATCACCATCTGCACGATGCGGTTCCCGTTCATGCCCCGCTCCCTTCGTCCGAAGGCTGCTCCTCAACCTAGCGCACGACCGTGAAGATTTCAGGGCATCACCCCTCGAAAAGATCGGACTGATCTCCCTCGGCGTCCTCGTCGCCCTCGTCCTCGGCGGCCTCGGCCCCCTGCCCCGGCGCCACGCCGGGCCGGCTGTCCAGAAGGCCCGCCGCGCGCAACTCCGAAAGCCCCGGCAGGTCGCGCGCGCTCTCCAGCCCGAAGTGGTCGAGAAAGGCCTCCGTCACGACGAAGGTCACCGGCCGACCCGGCGTCGCCCGCCGCCGCCCGAAGCGGATCCAGTCCAGGTCGAGCAGCTGGTCGATCGTGCCCCGGCTGAGCGAGACGCCGCGAATCTCCTCGATCTCGGCGCGGGTGACGGGCTGGTGATAGGCGATGATCGCCAGCGTCTCCGTCGCCGCGCGCGAGAGCTTGCGCGTCTCCTCCACCTCCGTCTGCATCAGGAAGCCGAGGTCCGGCGCCGTCCGGATCGCCCAGGCCTCGCCCACGCGCACCACCTGCACGCCGCGCCCGGCGTAGCGCCGGCGCAGGTGCTGCACCGCCTCCGCCGCGTCCGCGCCCTGCGGCATGCGGTCCGCCATCGCGCGCGCCGTCAGCGGCTCGGCCGAGGCGAAGAGCATCGCCTCCACCATGCGCTCCTGCTCGGCCATGGGCGGCGCGGCGAAAAGGCTGCCCTCCTCCGCCGCCGCGTCCCCGGAGCTTCTTCTTGGCTCAAATATCCCGGGGGAGTCGCCCGGAACGGGCGACGGGGGCAGCGCCCCCTCGTCCTCGTCGCCGCCGTCAGCCATCCGGGCGCTCCCGCCGGCGCACCTCGATGGGCGCGAAGGTCCCGGACTGGCGGATCTCGAGCCGGCCTTCGCGGGCGAGCTCCAGCGTCGCGGCGAAGGTGGCGGCGGTGGCCGAGCGGCGGCGCGCCGGATCGGCGCGCCACTCCTCGGGCAGATAGGCCGCGATGTCGGTCCAGGTACCGGCGAAGCCGATCATGCCGCGCATCCGCTCCAGCGCCTCCTCCATGGTGAAGACCGCCTGCCGGTCGAAGGCCCAGGGGCGGAACTCGTCGCGGGTGCGCACGCGGGCGTAGGCGTGCATCAGGTCGAGAAGCGTGGCGTCGTGGCGCACCCGCCGGACGCGCTCGACCCGCTCGGGCAGGCCGCGCGCGAAGACGTCCCGCCCCAGCCGGTCGCGCGCCATGAGCCGCGCGGCAGCGTCGCGCATCGCCTGCAGCCGCTCGAGCTGAAAGGCGAGATAGGCGGCCATCTCGTCGCCCGAGGGCCCCTCCTCCTCCGGCTCCGGCGGCAGCAGGAGGCGCGATTTCAGGAAGGCGAGCCAGGCCGCCATCACGAGGTAATCGGCGGCGAGCTCGATCCGGAGCGCGCGCGCCTCCTCGACGAAGGCGAGGTACTGCTCGGCGAGTTGCAGGATCGAGACGCGGCGCAGGTCCACCTTCTGGCTGCGCGAAAGCGTCAGAAGCACGTCGAGCGGGCCCTCGAAGCCGTCCACGTCCACGATCAGCGCCTCGGCGGCGAGGCGCGCGGCGACGCCGTCCTGCGGGCTCTCTCCGACCTCGGTGTCAGCCATCGTGCGCCCCGATCAGAAGGGCGTCATGCTTGGCCTGAAGGGCGGCGATGTCAACAGGCTCCGCCGCGCCCCGGCGGGCGAGCGCCACCGCGGCGCGTGCCTCCGCCGCCGGCGTGAGCGACCCCGCCGCCGCGACGACGGCGGCCATCTCGTCCGCATCGCCGTTGCAGTGAAGCGTCACGTCGCAGCCCGCGGCGATGGCGGCGGCGGTGCGCGCGCCCAGCCCGCCCGAGAGCGCCTGCATCGAGATGTCGTCGGTCATCAGGAGCCCGCCGAAGCCGAGCTCCTCGCGGATCAGGCGGATCACGGCGGGCGAGATCGTGGCCGGCCGGTCGTCGAGCGCCGCGAAGACCACATGCGCCGTCATGCCGAGCGGCAGGTCGGCGAGCGCCGCGAAGGGCGCGAAATCGGCGAGGCGCAGGTCCGCGAGCGGCGCCTCGACCCGCGGCAGGGCGCGGTGGCTGTCGGCGGTGGCGCGGCCGTGGCCGGGGATGTGCTTCAGCACCGGCAGCACCCCGCCCGCGAGGAGCCCCCCGGCCACCGCGCGGGCGCGCGCCGCCACCGCGCCCGGCGCCGCGCCGTAGCAGCGGTTGCGCAGGACCGGGTGCGTCGCGGGCGTGGCGGTATCGGCCAGCGGCGCACAGTTCACGTCGATGCCGAGCGCGGCGAGCTCATGCGCGATGATGCGGTAGCGCAGGCGCAGCATCTCGGCCGCCCGGTCGCCGGCGCGCGCCACGGCCTCGAGCGGCGGCGCCCAGGCGCGGGCCGCGTCCGAGGACAGCCGCGCCACGCGCCCGCCCTCCTGATCGATCAGAACGGGCGCGTCGCGTCCGACCGCCGCGCGCAGGTCCGCGACGAGCGCGGCGGTCTGGCCCGCGCTCTCGCAGTTGCGCGCGAACAGGATGAAGCCCCAGGGGTCGGCATCCCGGAAGAAGCGGCGCTCGCCCTCCGTCAGATGTGGCCCGGCGCAGCCGAGGATCGCCGCCGCGGGTGCGCTCACCGGGTGACGACGGGGATGCAGTCCGCCCCCTCGGCGGTCAGCGCGGCGCAGAAGCGGCGCGCGTCGGCGAGATCCTCGAAGCCCGTCGCGCGCAGCCGCCAGAAGCTGCGCCCGCCGCTCTCGGCGCGCTGCACGACGCGGGTCTTGCCGTCGAGATAGGCCGCGAACCGCGTGTCGAGCCGCGCCCATTCCTCGCGCGCGATCTCGGCGCTCTCGAAGGCGCCGAGCTGCACAAGACGCGTCCCGGCGGGCAGGCTTTCGGCATCGGTCTCGGGGACGGCGCTTGCGGACGGGACGGCAGCCGCCGCTGGCGTGCGCGCCGCGATGCGCAGCGCCGCGGGCCGGACGCGCGGCCGGAGCGAGCGTTCCGGCACGCCGGCCGAGGCCGGCACGGCCGCAGACTGTGCATCGGCGGCCACGGTTTCGGCGACAGCCTGTGCCGTGTCGGCCGCCTCCGGCGCGTCCTCCGTCGCGGGGGCCGCTGTCTCTTCGACCGAGGTGACCGGCTGGCGCGCCGCGGCGCCCGCTTCGCCGTGATCCGCGGCGGTGACGAAGGGCGTGCCCTGCGCCGCGATCCCGTCGGCAAGGGCGCGCAAAGCGGCGCCGGGGGCCTCCTCGCGCGGCGCGCGCGGCGCCTCCTTCTCCTCGAGCGCCGCAAGGCGGGCCTGCGCCAGATCCTCCGGCGTCAGCGCGACCGGCGCGCTCGCCAGCCGCACCGTCTCGGGGGGCGGCGTGGCAGTGCCCGTCGCGGCCACCTCGTTGACGGCGAGGCCCTGATGTGCCGCGAGCCGGCCGCCGGGATCCTCGGGCTGGACACGGCTGCTCCCGTCTGCGGCCTGCACGACCGGCACGCCTTGCACGTCGCGCACCACCAGCCGGTATCCCCAGAGCCCGATCCCGACAATCAACGCGAGGGAAACCGCCGCGGCCCCGATCTGCGTCATGCGTGTAAGCGAGGGCCGGCGCGCGGCCTCACCCGTCTCGATATCCGTCATGTCCCGCCTCGTTTCCGCCCGGCCGCGATGGACCGGGGTCGACTGCTCGTGCCTGTCGCCGCCGGCGGGCGTGCGGTTAGCGCATCTCCTCCACCGGGGTGACCCCGAGGATACCAAGACCTGCGGAAATGACAACGCCAGAGGCCCGCGCGAGCGCGAGGCGCGCGGCGCTGCCGGCCGGATCCTCCTCCTGCAGGAAGCGCAGCGCCGGCTCGTCGTGGCCACGGTTCCAGAGCGCGTGCAACTCGCTCGCCAGGTCGTAGAGGTAGAAGGCGACGCGGTGCGGCTCGCAGCTCTTCGCCGCGATCTCGACGAGGCGCGGCCACTCGGCGATCTTCCTGGCGAGCGCGAGTTCCGCGTCGTGCCCGAGCGCCGAGAGCTCGGCCCCCTGCAGCGCCGCGTCCGAGGCGGGCAGGCCCGCCGCCTCGGCCTTGCGGAGGAGCGAGCGGACGCGCGCATG
>NZ_JAWLFS010000206.1:0-5473 GCF_041685465.1 Rhodosalinus sp.
CTGATCGCGCTGCTCGCCCAGATCGGCGCCTTCGTGCCCGCCGAAGCGGCGCGGATCGGCCTCGTCAGCCAGCTTTTCAGCCGCGTGGGCGCCTCCGACGATCTGGCGCGGGGGCGCTCGACCTTCATGGTGGAAATGGTCGAGACGGCGGCGATCCTCAATCAGGCGGACGAGCGCGCGCTGGTGATCCTCGACGAGATCGGCCGCGGCACGGCGACCTACGACGGGCTGTCCATCGCCTGGGCGGTGATGGAGCAGCTGCACGAGGTGAACCGTTGCCGCGCGCTCTTCGCCACGCATTACCACGAGTTGACCGCGCTCGCCTCCCGCCTCGACGGGGTGCGCAATGCGACCGTGGCGGTGAAGGAGTGGCAGGGCGAGGTGATCTTCCTGCACGAGGTGCGCCCGGGGGCGGCGGATCGCTCCTACGGCGTGCAGGTCGCGCAGCTTGCCGGGCTGCCGGCCGCCGTGGTGGAGCGGGCGCGCGCCGTGCTGGAGGCGCTGGAGGCGGGCGAACGCGAGAGCGGCGCGCGGCCCAGGGCGCTGATCGACGATCTGCCGCTCTTCGCCGCGGCGCCGCCGGCCGCCCCGGCCACGCCCGCGGGCCCCTCGCCGGTGGAGGAACGGATCGCGGCGCTGCATCCCGACGAACTGACCCCGCGCGAGGCGCTGGAGCTGCTCTACGAGCTCAAGACCCTCGCGCAGGGCTGACCCCGCCGCGCGCCACGGCTCGCCCGGGGTCGCGCGGACGGTACAGGCCCGTGCGAAAGTCCGGGCAAGGGGCGACTCGATGGGCGCCTTCCGCCACCTGCGCGCAAGGGAAACCGGCCTGCTCATCCCCGGTAGTCCAGCAGCGCCGCCGAGAGGTCGTCCTCCGCCGCGACGCCGGCCCCCATCGCGCGGCGCAGCTCCCAGAGCAGATCGTCGAGGAAATCCCGACCGCTCCCGGTCGGCGCCACCCGCTCGGCGAGGCGGCGCAGCCCCGCCTCGCCGAGCATCCCGCCGCCGGGCAACTGCGCCTCGGTGAAGCCGTCGGAGTGCAGCAGCAATCGGTCGCCGGGGGCGAGCCGTGTCTCGACCTCCTCGAAGCTGGCGCCGGGGACGAGGCCGACCGGCAGCCCGCCATCACCGAGAAACTCGCAGCCGCCCTGCGCGCGCAGGATCAGGGGATGGGGGTGGCCCGCCTGCACCAGCCGCACACGGCCGGACCGCAGGTCGATCGTCGCGTAGGCCATGGTGAAATACTCCTCCACACCCTTGTCGGCGGCGAGCCGGTCGTTGAGGAGGCATGCCACCTCCGCCGGGGGACGGAGCGCGAAGAACCGCTCGAACCGGCGCCGGACGGCGAGGTTCTGGTCGAGAAACTCGCCCGAAAGGTAACCGCTGACCCGCGCCGCCATCAGCGCGGAGGTGATCCCGTGCCCCGAGACATCGATCGCGTAGAGCCCGAGCATCCCTTGGCCGGGACTGAACGCGCCGACCAGGTCGCCGCCCACCTGCCCGCAGGGCTGAAAGAGAAGATTGACCTCCGAGGCGCCGAACCGGTGCGTGCGCTCAGGCACCAGCGAACGCTGGATCTTGCGCGCCTGCTCCAGGTCGGCGTCGAGCGCGGCCTGCGCCGCGCGCAGCTCCGCCAGCGTGTCGCCGAGCGCGCGCTCCATGCGCAGGATGCGCTCCCCGGCGGCGAGGCGCGCGCGCAGCTCGGCCGGATCCACGGGTTTCGTCAGCAGGTCGTCGGCGCCGCCGTCGATGCCCTGCGCCACCTCGGCCTTCTCGCTGCGCGAGGTCATCAGGATGAAATAGATGTAGCGCCCCGTGGCCAGGTCGCGCAGCGCGCGGCAGAGCGCCAGCCCGTCGAGGCCGGGCATGAGCCAGTCGCTGACCACCAGATCCGGCGGTGCCTGCCGACAGAGGGTAAGCGCCGCCTCGGCCGAGGACGCCTCCGCCACGCGGTAGCCGGCGCGTACCACGAGCTTCGACAGGAGCCGCCGCTGCACGCGGCTCTCCCCGACGATCAGGACGTCGCGCGGCGCATCCGCCGGACGCGCGGGCGCGGCGGGTTCGGGTCCGGATCGGCGAAGGGGCGCGGGCATGCAGGATACCTCCGACGGGGCAGGGGACGCCTGCCACCCGTCGAGGCTGCACCAGCCTGTCTGAAGCCAAGGTTAAGGCGCGAATTGTGCGTACCCCGCCCGCATCGCGGCGCCGCCGGTAAGAATCTCTTCACGCCCGGCTGGCATTGCCTGCCGCGGGGGCCAAGACCTCGGGAGGTTCCGATGATCGACTGGACCCGCGTAAGGGAACTGCACGAGGAGGTGGGCAACGCCGATTTCGAGGAGGTCGCCACCCTCTTCATCGAGGAGGTGCGCGGCGCGCTCGACAGGCTCGAAGCGCTGGACGACGCGGCGGAGGAGCTTCACTTCCTGAAGGGCAGCGCACTCAACCTCGGCTTCACCGCGCTCGCCGGGCGCTGCGCGGCCGGCGCCGACGCTGCCACGCTGCGCCGCTGTTTCGAGGAGTCGGCGGCTTGCTTCCGTGCGGAACTGCCGCGGCGCCTCGCCGCTTGAAACGCGCGGTCAGATGAGGAACTGCGCAAGGATCTCGTCGTCGGTGATGTCCTGATAGGCCATGCCGGCGGCCTCGAGCCGGGCGAAGAGCCGATCGAAGTTCGCGGGATCCACAGTCTCGATCCCGATGAGCACCGAGCCGAAGTTGCGCGCGGACTTCTTGAGGTACTCGAAGCGCGCGATGTCGTCGTCCGGCCCGAGGAAGTTGAGAAAATCGCGCAGCGCGCCGGGACGCTGCGGCATCCGGAGGATGAAGTACTTCTTCACCCCTCCATACCGCTGCGCGCGTTCCTTCACCTCCGGCAGGCGCTCGAAGTCGAAATTGCCGCCCGAGGTGACGCAGACCACCCGCTTGCCCCGGATCGCCTCCGCGATATCGGGCAGCACGTCCACCGAGAGCGCGCCCGCCGGCTCAAGGACCATGCCCTCGACGTTCAGCATCTCGAGGATCGTGGCGCAGACCCGGTCCTCCGGCACGCCGAGCACCGAGCCGGGATCCTCCCCGGAGAGCCGGGCGAAGGGATGCGCGCCCACCATCGCCACCGCCGCGCCGTCCACGAAGGTGTCGACCGTCTCGAGCCGGACGGGCTCCCCCGCGGCGAGCGCCGCGCAAAGGCTGCGCGCCCCCTGCGGTTCCACCAATGTCATCGCAAGCTCCGGCCCGAACCAGCCGCGCGCCCCGGACGAGAGGCCGCCACCCCCCACCGCCATCACGAGCCGGTCGGGCGCCGCTCCGAGCTGCGCCTCGATCTCGGCGGAGACCGTCGCCTGCCCCTCGATCACGTCCGGATCGTCGAAGGGCGACAGGAACTGCGCCCCCGTCTCGCGGCAATGCGCCTCGGCCGCGCGCAGCGTATCGTCGACGTAGTCGCCGACGAGCCGCACCTCGACCGCGTCGCCGCCGAACATCCGCGTCTTCTGGATCTTCTGCTGCGGCGTGGTCACCGGCATGAAGATCACGCCCTCGGCCCCGAAATGCCGGCACATGTAGGCCACGCCCTGCGCGTGGTTGCCCGCGCTCGCGCAGGCGAAGCGCCGCCCCCCCTCGAGCCGCTTGCGCATCGCGTTGAAGGCGCCGCGCAGCTTGTAGGAGCGCACCGGCGACAGATCCTCGCGCTTGAGCCAGATCTCGGCGCCGAAGCGTTCGGACAGGTGGACGTTGCGGGTGAGCGGCGTGGGCTCGAACACCTCGCGCATGGCGGCCTCGGCGGCCCGGACGGCGTCGCGGAACTCGGTCATGCGCCCGCCATGCCCCGCCGCGCGCGACGGCGCAAGCCCGTGCGCCTTGCGGGGGCAGGCCAAACCCGCTATCCGCGCGGCGGTTTCCGCAGGAGAACGACGATGAACGCGCCCAAGAAAGTCGTGCTGGCCTATTCCGGCGGACTCGACACCTCGATCATCCTGAAGTGGCTGCAGGCGGAATACGGCTGCGAGGTGGTGACCTTCACCGCCGATCTGGGCCAAGGTGAAGAGCTGGAGCCCGCCCGCGCGAAGGCCGAGATGATGGGCGCCTCCGCCATCTATATCGAGGATCTGCGCGAGGAATTCGTGCGCGACTTCGTGTTCCCGATGTTCCGGGCGAACGCCGTCTACGAAGGGCTCTACCTGCTGGGCACCTCGATCGCGCGGCCGCTCATCTCCAAGCGGCTGGTCGAGATCGCGGCCGCGGAAGGCGCCGACGCCGTGGCACACGGCGCGACCGGAAAGGGCAACGACCAGGTGCGCTTCGAGCTTTCGGCCTACGCGCTCGACCCCGAGATCAAGGTGATCGCGCCGTGGCGCGAGTGGGACCTGACCAGCCGGACAAAGCTGATCGACTTCGCCGAGAAGCACCAGATCCCCATCGCGAGGGACAAGCGCGGCGAGGCGCCCTTCAGCGTGGACGCGAACCTTCTCCACACCTCCTCCGAAGGCAAGGTGCTGGAGGACCCGGCGGAGGAGGCGCCCGACTACGTCTACCAGCGCACCACCGACCCCGAGGCCGCCCCCGATCAGCCCGACTACGTCGAGATCGGCTTCGAGAAGGGCGACGCGGTCTCCATCGACGGCGAACGCCTCTCGCCCGCCGATCTGCTGACGAAGCTCAACGCGCTCGGCGGCAAGCACGGCTGCGGTCGGCTCGACCTCGTCGAAGGACGCTTCGTCGGCATGAAGTCGCGCGGCATCTACGAGACGCCGGGCGGCACGCTCCTGCTGGAGGCGCACAGGGGGATCGAGCAGATCACGCTGGACCGCGGCGCCGCGCACCTCAAGGACGAACTGATGCCGCGCTACGCCGAGCTGATCTACAACGGCTTCTGGTTCTCGCCCGAGCGCGAGATGCTGCAGGCCGCCATCGACACGAGCCAGGAGCATGTCACCGGCACCGTCCGGCTCAAACTCTACAAGGGATCGGCGCGCACCGTCGGCCGCTGGTCCGATCATTCGCTCTACTCCGAGGCGCATGTCACCTTCGAGGACGACGCCGGCGCCTACGACCAGAAAGACGCCGCCGGTTTCATCCAGCTCAACGCGCTGCGGCTGAAGCTCCTGGCGGCACGCAAGCGGCGGCTTGGCTGACCTTTCCGAGTTCGTCGCGGCGCAGGATCCCGTCTGGGACCAGGTCCGCGCCGAGCTCCGCGCGGGCCGAAAGACAAGCCACTGGATCTGGTGGGTCTTCCCACAGCTCGAACACCTCGGCCGATCGCCGCGCGCCCGGCATTTCGGCCTCACGGGGGTCGAGGAGGCTGCCCTTTACCTTGCCCACCCCGTGCTCGGCCCGCGCCTCGAGGAGGCCGCACGCCTCATGCTCGCGCACGCGGGCACCGCACCCGAAGACGTTCTGGGCGAGGTGGACGCGCTGAAGCTCCGCTCCTCCATGACGCTCTTCGAAGCGGTCCCCGGCGCGCCGCCGGTTTTCGCCGAGG
>NZ_JAWLFS010000015.1:0-22300 GCF_041685465.1 Rhodosalinus sp.
TCCACCTGGGCGACGGCCACCATCGGCGGCTTCGTCGCCGGCGGATCGGGCGGCGTCGGCTCCTGCACCTGGGGCAGCCTGCGCGACCTCGGCAACATCATCCGCCTGCGCGTCGTCACGATGGAAGAGACGCCCCGCGTGCTGGAGTTCCGGGGCGAGGAGCTCGCCCGCGTGAGCCACGCCTACGGCACGAACGGGATCATCACCGAGATCGAGATGCCGCTCGCGCCGGCCTACGACTGGGTCGAGCTCTTCGTCGCCTTCGACGACTTTGCCCCGGCGATGGACTACGCCGAGGGGCTCGCCAACGGGGACGGCATCCTCCTCAAGCTCGCGACCGTCTTCGAGGCACCGATCGCGCACGCCTATTTCCAGCGCGTGCGCCCGCATGTCGCCGAGGGGCAGAGCCTCGTCGCGCTGATGGTCGCGCCGCAGTCGATGGACGGGCTCCTGACCTTCACGGCCCGCACGCCCGGCGCGCGGATCATCTACCGCTCGGACGCCTCCGACTGGGAGAAGGCGCCGGGGCGCATCTTCGAATACACCTGGAACCACACGACGCTGCGCGCGCTCAAGGTGGACCCGTCGATCACCTACCTTCAGGTGCGCTACGGCTTTCCCGACCACAAGGCTTTGGTCGAACGCATCCGCGCCGAATTCTCGCCGGAAGTCCTCCAGCACCTCGAGGTGCTGCGCGAGAACGGCAAGGCGATCTTCGCGGGCCTCAGCCTCGTGAAGTTCACCACCGAGGAACGCCTCGACGAGATCGTGCGCGCCCACGAAGAGGCCGGCGCGATGATCTTCAACCCGCACCGCTACACCCTCGAAGAGGGCGGCCGGCAGAGCGTCGACGACCGCCAGCTCGCCTTCAAGCGGGAGGCGGATCCCAAGGGCCTCCTGAACCCCGGCAAGATGATCGCCTGGGACGATCCCGACTGGTCCTACGACCGGATGTACGCCTACCCCGGGCTGAAGGCGGCGGAATGACCCGCGGCGCCCGGACCGCCCGGTGCGGGGGGGCTGTCTGCCCCCCTCTGGCGCGCAGGCGCGCGCCATTCACCCCCCGAGAGTATTTCCGCCAAGATGATGGATGCGGGATGCCCCGCCCCACCGCAGCGTCGCACGGGCGCCCGCAGCGGGGCGGGGACGGCGTGTGCCGGTCCAGGCCGACCTGGCTACGGCCCATCACCTTGGGCGGTCATCGGCTCTCCAGCCTGTACCGCGTCGCTCACCGTAAGAGGCAGCGGTTAATCGGACGTTACCGGCCCATCATCTTGGCGAAAATACTCCCGCCGGAGGCACCCGCCGGTGCCGTGGGCGCAGGGGCAGCGGCGGGGTGCGGCGCATGACGCGGGCGCTCGTTCTCTTCGCGCATCCCTGTCCCGAGAGCTTTTCGGCCGCGCTCGACGCCCATGTGCGGGCGGCGCTGGAGGCGCGCGGCTGGGAGGTGGACGCCTGTGACCTGAACGCCGAGGGCTTCGATCCCGTCCTCTCCTGCGTGGAGCGGCGCGGGTATCACGACTCCGGCGCCAACACCGCTCCGGTGCAGGGCCAGGTCGACCGGCTCCGTGCGGCGGAGGCGCTGGTCATGGTGTTTCCTGTCTGGAACTTCGGGTTCCCGGCGATCCTCAAGGGGTTCCTCGACCGGGTGTTCCTGCCCGGTGTCTCTTTCCGGCTGGTGGACGGGCAGGTACGGCCGGCGCTCACCAACATCCGGCGCCTCGCGGCGGTGACGACCTACGGCGGCACGCGGCTGCGCGCGGCGCTCGCGGGCGACCCGCCGCGCCGGGTGGTGACCCGCGCGGTGCGGCATGCCTGTCAGCCGCGGCGGACGCGTTACCTCGCGCTCTACGACATGAACCGCGCGGACGCGGCGCGGCGGCGCGCCTTTCTCGACCGTGTCGGCCGCGAGATGGAGGCGCTCTGAATGCGCGCGCTCATCGTCCATTGCCATCCGCGCGAGGGAAGCTTCACGGCCGCCGTGCGCGACACGGTGATCGGTCGGCTGCGCGCGGCGGGGGCGGAGGTGCGGCTGATCGACCTTTACGCGGAGGGCTTCGACCCGGTGCTCGGACCGGCGGAGCACGACGGCTACGAGCGGGTGCCCGAGAACCGCGCGGGCGTGGCGGGCCACCTGGCGCATATCGAGTGGTGCGACACGCTGATCTTCGTCTACCCGACCTGGTGGTACGGGCTGCCGGCGATGCTGAAGGGCTGGCTCGACCGCGTGCTCCTGCCCGGGTCGGCCTTCGTGATGCCCGAGGGGCCGGGCGAGACGATCCGCCCGGGGCTTACCCATGTCCGGCGTCTCGCCGTCTTCACCACCTGCGGGGCGAGCCGGTGGCTGACCTTCCTGATCGGCGCGCCGGGCAAGCGGACGATCCTGCGGGGCGTGCGCGCGCTCTGCGCGCGGGACTGCCGGACCGTCTTCGCCGCGCATTACCTGATGGACAGTTCCACGGCCGAGAGCCGCGCGCGGCATCTCGCGCGCGTGGCGCGCCGGGTGGACCGGATGACCGGCGGCGCTGCGCGGGGCACGGAGGCGCGGACCGCATGACGCCGCCGGTGATCGACTGGGCGCGCGCCGCCACCGACCCGGAGGGCGTCGCGCGCGAGATCGGCGCCGCCTGCCGCGGCCCGGGGTTCTTCCTGCTGACGGGACACGGGATCGCGCCGGCGCTGATCGAGGCGGTCTTCGCGCAGGCGGCGCGGTTCTTCGCCGCCCCCGAGGCCGAGAAGGTGCCGCTCTCGATCCTGGCGAACCCGCACAACCGCGGCTGGGCGGCTGAGGGGGCGGAGGCGCTCGACCCGGCCTCGGGACAGGCGGACCGCAAGGAAGCCTTCAACATCGGTCTCGATCTCGCGGCGGACGATCCGCGGGTTCTGGCGGGCGAGCCCTTTCGCGGCGTGAACCTCTGGCCCGACCAGCCGGGCTTCCGCGAGGCGATGCTGGCCTACTACGACGCAGCCCTCGCGCTCGGGGTCGATCTGCACCGTGCCTTCGCGCGCGATCTGAAGCTGCCGGAGGACTGGTTCGCGCCGCATTTCTCGGCGCCCATGGCGACGCTGCGGCTTCTGTCCTACCCGGCGGCGCAGGGCACGCCGGGAGAGATCGGGGCGGGCGCGCACACCGATTACGGGTCGGTCACGCTTCTGCTCACGGACGGGGAGCCGGGGCTGCAGATCCGCCCGCGCGGCGCGGGCTGGACCGGCGTGCCGCACCTGCCCGGCGCCGTCATCGTCAACATCGGAGACTGCCTCATGCGCTGGACGAACGACACCTATGTCTCGACGCCCCACCGCGTTCTGCCGCCCGAGCGGGCGCGGCGCTCGGTGGCCTTCTTCCTCGATCCGGACCCGGAGGCGCGCATCGCGCCGCTGCCGGGGACGGGCGCGCCGAAATACCCGCCGGTGACGGGGGCGGCCTACCTGCGCGCGCGGCTCGAGGCGACCTACGAAGCAGAGGCGCCGCGATGACCCGTCGCCTCGACTGGACCGAGATGCGCGCACCGGAGGTCGCGGCGATCGACCCCATGCGCACCATCGCCGTGCTGCCGACCGCGGCCGTCGAGCAGCACGGCCCGCACCTGCCGCTCGGCACCGACACGATGATCGCGGAGGGGATGCTCGACCGGCTGCGCGCGCGCTGCCCCGAGGATCTCGACCTGCGCATCCTGCCCGTGCAGGCGGTGGGCAAGTCGAACGAGCATCTCTGGGCGGGCGGGACGCTGACGCTCCCGGCGGAGACCGCGCTCGACGCGTGGCGCGAGATCGGGCTCTCCGTGGCGCGGGCCGGCGTGCGCAAGATCGCGCTCGTCAACAGCCACGGCGGCAACCTCGATCTCGTCTCGATCCTTGCGCGGGAGCTCCGGGTGCGGGCGGGCATGCTGGCCGTGAAGTGCCAGTGGGGCGCTTTCGGCACGCCGGACGGGGTGTATTCCGAGCACGAGCGCGCCCATGGCATCCATGGCGGCGATGTCGAAACCTCGCTGATGCTGGCCTTCGCGCCGCACACGGTGGACATGGCGGCAGCGCGCGACTTCCGCTCCAGTGCCGAGGGGGCGGCGATCCCGCCGGTCGGGCCGGTGAGCTACGGCTGGATCGCCTCGGACCTGAACCCCGCGGGCACCGTGGGGAACGCCGCCGCCGCGACGGCGGAGAAGGGGCATGCCACAGCCGAGCATCAGGTCGCGGGGTTCATCGAACTCCTGCGCGCGATGGAAGCGGCGCCGCTTTTCGACGGGCCGGGTGACGCGCCGGCGGTGTGACGTGGTCGTCCGTCCCGCCGGGCGGATCCGGCGTGGATCGCCACCATGTCCGACGGGCGGGCGCTGGGGGTGATCGTCGCCTTGCCCGCTGTCGGGTCGGTTGGTGGAACATCTCGTGCGATGGAGCGGCCGCGACGGCGCGGACCCCGGGTTGGCCGCGCGGCCGACCGAACCGCGGTCGGGGCGGTGCGCGCGCCGTCACCGTCGGGCATTGGCCGCGTGCCCCCGGGCGGCCGGTGTCCTCCACCTGACCGGGACATGCCATCCTCGGGCCGGGCTGGCCGCCTCTTGCGCAGCGACGCGATGACATCTGCCGTTACCCGGCGGCGCGCGGGTCCGGCACCGGCGTCACGATGAGACGCTGCGGATCGCCCGCGGCGATGACGTCGATCCGGCAGCCGTAGACGCGGGCGAGGCGGTCGGCGCGGATGACCTCCGCCGTCGGCCCCTCCGCGGCGACGTGGCCCGCGTCGAGGAGCACCACCTTGTCGGCGAAGAGCGCCGTGAGCGTCAGGTCGTGCATCACCGCGATCACCCCGCCGCCCTGACGGGCATAGTCGGCGGCGAGTTCCATGACCTGAAGCTGATGCGCGACGTCGAGGCTCGCCACCGGCTCGTCGAGGAAGAGCCAGCGCGGGCCCTCGGGCCCCTTGGGCTCCCAGACCTGCGCGAGGGCACGGGCGAGCTGCACGCGCGCCTGTTCGCCGCCCGAGAGCTCCTGATAGAGGCGGCCCTCGTAGCCGGCCAGATCGACCTTGTCGAGCGCCGCGCGCGACCGCGCCGAGGCGGCCGCGCCGACCTCCCCCGCCGCCTCGGCGCCGAGGCGCACGACCTCCAGCACCGTGAAGGGGAAGGCGAGGCGCGCGAACTGCGCGAGCACCGCGCGGCGCCGGGCGAGTTCCCATGGCGCGAGGCGGCGCGGGTCGGCGCCGTCGAGGCTGATGTGTCCCTCGGCGGCCACGTCCCCCGTGAGCGCGCGCAGCAGCGTCGTCTTGCCCGAGCCGTTGGGGCCGAGCACGATGGTGACCTCGCCGGGGGCGGCGGCGAGCGACAGCCCGTGCAGGATCCGGCGCTTGCCCAGATCGACGGTGATATCGCGCGCTTCCAGCATCGCGCGCCTCACAGGTCCACGACGCCGCGGCGGCGCAGCAGGATCCAGAGGAAAACCGGCGCGCCCATCAGCGCGGTGACGATCCCGATGGGAAGCTCCGCCGGCGCGATCACGCTGCGCGCCACGATGTCCGCGCCGACGAGCAGCGCCGCGCCGAGAAGTGCCGCGTTGGGCAGGAGATAGCGGTGGTCCGGGCCGGTGGCGAGGCGCAGGAGATGCGGCACGACGATGCCGATGAAGCCGATGCCGCCCGAGACCGCGACTGCCGCGCCGGTCGCCGCGGCAACCGCGAGGATGGCGAGGTTCTTCATCCGCTGCACCGGCACGCCCATGTGCGCCGCCGCCGCCTCGCCGAGGGCGAGCCCGTTCAGCCCGCGGGCGAGCCAGAGCGTGCCCGCCATGGCGGCGAGCATCACCGGCGCGGCCACCGCGAGCTTGGCCCAGGACGCCCCCGCGAGCGAGCCGAGGCCCCAGAAGGTCAGGTCGCGCAGCTGCTGGTCGTCGGCGGCGTAGACCAGAAGCCCGGTCACCGCGCCTGCGAGCGCGCCGAGCGCGATGCCGGCGAGGAGCATCGTCGCCACCGATGTCCGCCCCGCGCGTGTCGAGACGCGGTAGAGGATCAGCGTCGCCGCCCAGCCGCCGAGAAAGGCGGCGATCGGCACGGTGTAGATGCCGGCCAGCGCGGCGAGCGCCGGGGGCAGCAGCCCGCCGAGCACGATCGCCGTCACCGCGCCTAGGCCCGCGCCCGCGCCGACGCCGACGAGCCCCGGATCGGCGAGCGGGTTGCGGAAGAGCCCCTGCATCACCGCGCCGGAGACGGCGAGCGCCGCCCCCACGCAGAGCCCGGTGACGAGCCGCGGCAGCCGGATGTCCCACAGCACGACCTGTTCCTGCAGGGTAAGCCCCGTGCCCGTGACGAGCCGTCCGAGCGCCTGCGGCAGCGACACGCCCGCCGCCCCGGTGGCGAGCGCCGCCCAGGAGGCGAGGAGCACGAGCCCGACGAGCGCGAGCGTGGCGCGGCGCGCGCGGGCGCGGCGGTCGCCCGCGACGGGGCCCGTGGCCTCGGAGAGCGCGACCATCCCCTCAGCCCCCGGGGTAGAGCGCGGCGTGCAGGTCGGCGACCGCCTCCGCGGTGCGCGGCCCGAAGCCGAGCAGGTAGAGCCCGTCCATCTCCACCAGGCGGCCGGCCTGGCCGGCGGGTGTCTGCGCGAGCGCCGGGTGGCTCAGGACGCCCGCGCCGCCGTGACCCTCGGCGCGGCCCTCCATCATCAGCACGACGTCCGGCGCGGCGGCGAGCACCGCCTCGTCGGTGAGCGGCTTGTAGCCCTCGAAGCCCGTGACGGCGTTCACGCCGCCCGCGAGGTCGATCATCGCGGCCGCGGCCGTGTCGGTGCCCGAGGCGAGAAGCCGCCCGCCCTCGGCCGACAGAACGAAGAGCACGCGCGCCGGCGTCTCGACCTCGGCGGCGCGGGCGGCGGTGTCGGCGATCCGCGTCTCGATCTTCCCGGCGAGCGTGGCGGCGCGCTCCTCGAGGTCGAGCGCCGCGCCCACCGCCTCGATCTTGGCGGCGACGCCCGCGGCGTCGGTGGCATCCGGCACGGTGACGAAGGGGATCTCGGCGCGCTCCAGCACCGCGACCGTTTCCGGCGGGCCCGCACCCTCCTCGGCGAGGATCAGGTCCGGCGCGACCGAGAGCACCCCCTCGGGCGAGAGGCGGCGCACGTAGCCCACGTCGGGCAGCGCCTCCACCTCCTCCGGCCAGCTCGAGGTGGTGTCGCGCGCCACGACCCGGTCGAGCGCGCCGAGCGCCGCGACCGTCTCGGTGACGGATCCGCCGACGGAGACGATGCGCTCCGCCGCCCCGGCGGCGAGCGGCGCGGCGGCGAGCAGGGCGGCGAGGGCGAGGGCCTTCATGCCGGCGCCTCCTCGGCGAGAGGCAGCTCGGCCATCATCGCGTTCCACGCGACCGGCTCGGCCTCCTTGCGCTTGCCGAAGCACTGGAGAATAAGCCGCCCCTCCGCGTCGAAGGCCTCGACCGAGATGGCCGGCCCGCGCTGCGTCGGCTTCCACACGCGCCAGACCTCGGCGACGTGATCGGCGCGCAGGTGCAGGTTGAAGCGCGGGTCGAGCACGTTCTGCCACGGTCCCATCGGCTTGATGGTCTCGATCGCGCCTGCGTGGATCTGGATGCAGCCCGCGTTGCCGACGAAGAGCATGATCTCGATGCCCTCGGCCGCGGCGCCCTCCAGCATGGCCGAGACGGCCTCGGGCGCGAGCGGCTCGGCGTAAGGACTGCCCGCGCCGCGGTAGGCGCCGAGGCGGTTCATCTTCAGCTTCGAGACGAGGCGCAGGAACTGGTGGGTGTCGGTCATCCGGTCCCACTCCTTGCGCAGGAGGTCCATCTTGTCCTCCCGCATCTTCGCGCCCTCGGGCGGCGTCCGCGCCTCGGCAGCGAAATCGCGGCGCGCGTCCCCGGTGGCGAGCGCCTCGACCAGCCGCTCGAAGGCGGCCACGTCCGAGGCGGGCTTCAGGTGGACCTTGTGCACCGCGTCGCCGGCGGCATCGAAGACCTGTACGCTGCGCTTCACGCCGCTCTCGCCCTCCTCGACGACGGCGAAGGCGTGCGCCCAGTGCTTCGGAAACATCCGGAGGTCGATCTCGGGGCCGAGCACCATCGTGGCGTGATCGCCCGGGTGATACTCCTGATACTGCCCGATCCGCTCGTGCACCGCGCTCTCGTTGCGCGTCAGCGCCATCACCTCGCCCAGCGTGGCGACAGCGGGCATCAGGTCGTTCGGATGCGGCGCGAGGCGCGTCGCGCCCCGGCC
The DNA here is from genome assembly GCF_041685465.1 of Rhodosalinus sp. Lineage (NCBI taxonomy): Bacteria > Pseudomonadati > Pseudomonadota > Alphaproteobacteria > Rhodobacterales > Paracoccaceae > Rhodosalinus > Rhodosalinus sp. The sequence goes on from NZ_JAWLFS010000015.1 coordinate 8,208, forward strand.
CACGGCGGCGGCGACGAGTGCGCCTTCGGAGATGCCGAGCGACTGGGCCAGATCGCGCGCGCGACGATCTGGCCGCGCGGCCTTCGCTTCGAGGATCGCATCGGGTGTCAGCGGATCGGTGAGCGGCATGACGGGTCCCTCCTGTCGGGCGCGGTGCGGCGCCGAAATATACTTGACTGCTTACGTCAGGATTCTTAAAGCTCCATTCCTGACACATCAAGTCGGAAATCACGTTCCGGTCGCGCCAGCCTCCCGCCAGCCGTCACCGGGCACATCAGAGAGAGGGGATGGGACATGCGATCTGGCGGGGGGTGCAGAGTGCGCCTGATCTGCGGCGCCGCGGCGGCGGCGCTCGCGGCGGGCGAGGGGGCGGCGCAGGAGGCCACGGGCGCGACGCCGCTCGGGCGGCTGGTTCTCGGCGCGGGCGCCGAGAAGGTGGCGATCGACACGCCGCAGGCGGTCACCGTGCTCGAGCAGGAGGACATCGACCGCGAACAGCCGCGCACGGCGGGCGATCTTTTCGACACGGTGCCGGGCGTGCAGGCCGGCGGCTCCAGCCGCATCACCGGCGAGACCTTCAACATCCGCGGCATCGGCAACGCCGAACCGGCGAGCCAGTCGCGCGTCGTCGTCACTGTTGACGGCACGCCGAAGTTCTTCGAGCAGTATCGCACCGGCACCTTCTTCGGCGACCCCGCGCTCTACAAGCGGGTGGAGGTGCTGCGCGGGCCGGCCTCCTCGACGCTCTACGGCTCGGGCGCGATCGGCGGCGTGATCAACTTCACCACCAAGGACGCCGCCGATTTCCTCGCCCCCGGCGAGACGGGCGCGCTGCGCTTCTCGGCGGATTATGCCTCCAACGGCGACGGGGCGGGTGCGGGCGTGATCTTCGCCACGCGCCCGCGCGAGGGGGCCGAGTTCCTTTTCGCGCTGAACCGTGACACCTCCGACGACATCGAGGACGGCGACGGCGCGACGCTTGCCGGCACGGACCACGACCGCTGGTCTGGCCTCGTGAAGGGCACCTTCCGCTTCGGCGAGGTGCAGGATCAGGCGCTGCGGCTGTCCTTCTCCCGCACCGAGGGCGATCAGGAGGATACCGCCGTCACGCAGACGGGCGGCCCGGTCGGCGGCTTCGGGACATCCGATTTCGAGAGCCGGGACGACACCGCGGTGATCGCCTACAGCCATGCGGGTGCGGGCAACCCGTGGCTCGACCTCGAGGTGACGCTGTCCTGGTCCGACACCGAGGTGGTGAAGGACGACTTCTCGGCCGGCAGCTCCTGCGCGCCGGGCTTCACGCAGGTTCTCTGCGACAACGAGGCCGCCTACGAGACGCTGACCCTGAAGGCCGAGAACACCATCGCCTTCGGTGGCGGCGCATGGGAAAACTACCTCACCTTCGGGGCGCAGATCTCCGAGCAGGAGCGCACCGCGACGAGCAGCGAAGGTGCCATGAGCTTCCACCCCGAGGGGACGGACACGCGCGCGGCGCTTTACGCGCAGGGCGAGTTCATCCACGAGAGCGGGCTCACGCTGATCCCGGGCCTGCGCCTCGAGCGCATCGAGCAGGAGCCCGGCCCGGCGGCCGCCGCCGCGGGCGGGCAGGACGAGAGCTTCACCGCCGTCTCGCCCAAGATCGCGGCGCTCTACGAGATGAACGACAGCTGGTCGGTCTTCGGATCGCTCGCCCGGACCGAGCGCGCGCCGACGCTGGACGAGCTCTACTCGACACAGGGCCAAAGCCCCGCCTTCGGCGCGCCGGAGGGCACCGTCCTCAGCGCGCGGGAGCCGAGCCTCGCCCTCGATCCGGAGGTCGCGACGACCGCCGAGCTCGGGCTTGCCTATGCCGGACAGGATGTCCTCGCCGAGGGTGACAGCCTCGAGGCGAAGATCACTGCCTTCCACAACGACATTCAGGACCTGATCGGCACCACGCCGCGCGAGTCCGGCCCGGACCCGGACCCGGTGCCCTATTTCTCCAACATCGACGAGGCCCGCGTCTGGGGCGCCGAGCTCGAAGGGGCCTACGAGGCGCAAGGCTGGTTCTCCCGTGCCGCCTATTCGGTCGTGCGCTCGGAGGACGAGGCGACGGGCGACACGCTCACCGACACGCCCGCCGACACCCTTGCGCTCACCATCGGGGGCAAGATGCCGGAGCACGGCCTGCGCTACGGCTGGCGCGGGACCTGGGCGGCGGACATCACGACGGAGTCCGACGAGACCAGCGGCGACGGCTACGTCACGCACGACCTTTTCCTCGACTGGACGCCCGAGCGCGGGCCCCTCGAGGGGGTCACCGTCAACCTCGCGGTCGAGAACGTGACCGACGAGTCCTACCGCCCGAACCTCGAGCTCGACGCCGCGCCGGGACGGAGCGTCAAGGTAGCGGTCACCCGCGGCTTTTCATGGTGAGCGCCGCGGCCGGATGCCAGACCCCAAGGAGGCGAGAATGAAGGACACACGCGACATCGTACCGGAGGACCGGATCCGCCCGGACCCGAGCCTGCCGGCGCCCTGCCACGACGCGCTGACGCTCACCGGTGGCGGCACGCTCGCGAAGATCGCGCTCGGCGATCAGGTCTACACGCTGCGGATCACGCAGGCGCGCAAGCTGATCCTGACCAAGTGAGCCGGGAGGGCACGACCATGAGACGGCTGACACGGATCGCGCCGCTCTGCGCGGCCGCGACGCTCGCCGCCGCACCGGCCGCCGCGGAGGAGGAGATCGGCGCGCGCCTCGCGATCGAGCTCAACACCGCGCGCAGCGTCGAGAGCGGCTGCGAGCTCAGTTTCCTCGCGACCAACGGGCACGACGGGGATGTCGAGGCGGCGGTCTTCGAGGCGGTGCTCTTCGATACCGAGGGCCGCGTGGAGCGGCTCACGCTTCTCGATTTCGGCACGCTCCCCGCGGGCCGGCCGCGCGTGCGGCAGTTCGTTCTGCCCGAGACCACCTGCGAGGCGCTGGGCGAGGTGCTCTTCAACGGCGCGACCGACTGCGCGGCGGGCGATCTCGGCCCCGGCGCCTGCACCGCCGGCCTGGAGTTGCGCAGCCGGACAGAGATCGGGGTGATCGGATGATCGCTCAGGTGCAGGCGGCGCTCGCGCAGGCGGTGGACCTCGGCGGGCCGGTCGTGGTGATCCTGCTCGCCGTCTCCGTGGCGAGCGCGGCGGTCATTCTCTACAAGCTCTGGCAATTCGCCGCCTCCGGCGTCGGACGGCACGCGGAGCTCGGGCGCGCGGTCGCCGCCCTCGACACAGGGGCGACCGACGAGGCCCGCGCGGCACTGGACCGGTCGCGGAGCTACCTCCGCCCGGTGATCGAGATGGCGCTCGACGGTCCCCGCGACGCCGCCCGCCTCGACGCCGAGGCGGAGCTGCGCTTCGCCCGGCTGGAGCGCGGCTTTCGCTTCCTCGACACGGTGGCGCAGCTCGCGCCGCTCCTCGGGCTCTTCGGGACCGTGCTCGGCATGATCTCGGCTTTCCAGGCGCTGCAGGAGGCGGGCGCGCAGGTCGATCCCTCGGTCCTCGCCGGCGGCATCTGGGTGGCGCTCCTGACGACGGCGGCGGGGCTCGCCGTGGCGATGCCGACCGCCGCCTGTCTCAGTTGGCTCGAGGCGCGGATCGAGTCCGAGCGGGTCTTCGCCGAGCGTGCGCTGCGCGTGCTGCTCGCGCCCGCGACCATGACGCAACCGACCCAGGCAGAGGGCCATGCCCGCCCGGCGTGAGGCCCGCCGCCGCCGGCGCATCTCGATGACGTCCCTCGTGGATGTCATCTTCCTACTGCTGCTGTTCTTCATGCTGACCTCGACCTTCACGCGCTTTTCCGAGGTCGAGCTCGCAGCCGGGGGCGCGGCCGGTGCGGACCCGGAGGCGCAACCGCATTTCCTGCAGCTCGGGCCGGACCGGCTCACCCTCGACGGGGCGCCCGTGGCGCTCGACGCGCTTGCCGGCGCGCTGCCGCGCGAGGGCGAGGGCCCGCGCCCTGTCCTCGTCGCGCTGCGGGACGGGGTGACGGCGCAGCGGCTGACCGATCTGCTGGTCGTTCTGCGCGGACTCCCCGATGTGCGCGCCACCGTGCTGGGGCCGTCATGAGGGCGCGCCGGCGGCCCCCCGCGCGCGAGCCGACCATCGCGCTCATCAACATCGTGTTCCTGATGCTGGTGTTCTTCCTCGTCGCGGGCACGGTGGCGCAGCCGCTGGACCCGGGCGTGCGGCTGGTGCGGACCGACGCGCTCGAGGGCGCCGCGCCGCCCGATGCACTGGTGCTGCACGCGGACGGGCGGATGACCTTCCGCGGAACGCCCGTCGAGACGCCGGACGCGGCGCTCGTGGCAGAGGACGGGACAGCGCGCCTGCTTCCCGACCGCGATCTGCCGGCGGCGCGCCTTGTGGAGGTGACGGCGACGCTGCGCGCGGCCGGCGCCGAGCGGGTGCTCGTGGTGACCGAACGGGGGCTCGAATGATCCGCGGCTCGCGCGGGGCGCAAGCGGCCGCCGCGGTGGCCGCGGTCGGCCTCCACGCCCTCGTCGCGCTCGCCCTCGTGCCCGAGACCCGTGTGGAGATGGAGGGCGCCGCCGGCGCGGCCGATGTGCGCCTCGGCACGAGTTTCGCCGACATGGCCGCCGGTCGCCTCGCGTCCCGTCCGCCGACAGAGGAGGCCCGCCGCCCGGAGACCGCGCCGCCGGTCGCCCGGCCCGAGGGGGCGGAGGACGCCGGGGCGCCGACACCTGAGACGCTGTCCGCTGCCGCGGCGGATCCCGCGCCGCGCAAGACGGCCGCCGAGACGGCGCAGCCCACCGCGGCCTCGGAGGCGACGTCGCCGGCCGCCACCGCCACGATGGAGGGCCGCGCGCCGGTGGCCCGCATCGCGCCGCGCGCCGCGGACGGGCGGTTGCAGGTGGCCGGGCGTACCCCGGCCGACGCACCCAGCGCCCCGCAAACCGCGAGGACGCAGCCCCCGTCCGAGGCCGCCCGCAGGCCCCCGGGCCCGACGGCCGAGACCCCGCGCGCCGAGGTCACCCGCAGCGCCCCGGAGACACCCGAGGCCGCGGAGACCGCCACACCCCCGCAGGCGGCCCCGGATCGGGCCGCGCGATCGCCGGACGCCCTGCCTACGGAACGGGCGCCGCCGCAGCCTCAGCGACCCGAGGCTGCGCCCGCCGAGGCGCCCGCGCCGGCGGAGCGGGTCGCGGCCGAACCGGCCGAGCCGGCGGCCGGGGAGGAGAGCCCGATGGCGGTCGCCCGCTCGCTGCGCCCGCAGGTGCGGCGCCCGGACCCGGAGCGCGCGCCTGCACCCGAGCCGCAGCAGACCGAGGAGCGCCGGGCCGAACGGCAATCGGCCCCCTCGCGCCAAGGCTCGGCGGAGCGCGATGCGCGGGCCGGAGGGGCGGAGGGGCGCGAGCAGGCCGAGGCCGTCTCGCGCGGGGAGGGCGGCGCGGCGCAGCAGACCGGCAACGCCGAGGCGCAGAATTACCCCGGTGCCGTCATGCGCACTCTCTCGCGCGTGCGCCGCCCGAACGTGAATGCGCGCGGCGCGGCGCTCGTGGCCTTCCGCCTGCGTGCGGACGGCGCGCTCGCCGGGGTTTCGCTCGCGCGAAGCTCGGGCTCGGCCCGGCTCGATCGCGCGGCCCTGACGGTCGTGCGCCGCGCCGCGCCCTTCCCGGCGCCGCCGCAGGGGGCACAGAGGAGCTTTTCCGTCGAGATCGCGGGGCGCTGACTGCGCGCTGCGCGTATCGGCGGCCGGGCCCGCCGATTGCCGCGCGCGTGCGTCCGCGTCATTCTGAGCCGCATGGCCGGTGCGCGATCCGGCGGCACGAAAGGGCGGGCGTGGCGGTGGCGAGACGGCAGAGCGAACTCAACCAGGACCCGCACGGGCAGGCGCGCGACCGCGAGAAGGTGCTCGAGGTCGCCATCGGGCGCGAGGTGCGCGGCTTCCGTCGGCAACAGGACATGACCGTCGCCGATCTTGCGCAGCGCACGGGGCTGTCCACGGGGATGCTCTCGAAGATCGAGAACGGCAACATCTCCCCCTCGCTCACCACGCTCGCGACGCTGGCGCATGCGCTCGGCGTGCCGCTCACCGCCTTCTTCCGCCGCTACGAGGAGACGCGTCGCGCCGTGCACACCCGCGCGGGCGAGGGGGTGGACGTCGAACGCGCGGGCACACGGGCGGGGCAGAACTACACCCTGCTCGGGCATCTCGGCGCCCACACGGGCGGCGTGACGGTCGAGCCCTACCTGATCACGCTGGAGGCGGAGACCGACCTCTTCCCGGTGTTTCAGCACGAGGGCGTCGAGACGATCTACATGCTCGAGGGCGAGGTGGGCTACCGCCACGGCGGGCGGCTCTTCACGCTCCGCCCCGGCGACACGCTCTTTTTCGAGGCCGACGCGCCGCATGGGCCCGAGGAGCTGCGGCGCCTTCCGATCCGCTATCTTTCGATCATCGCCTATCCGCAGTCCGGGTGATGCCCATTTTTCGACCGGTAAGATTAAAAATTACGCAAAACCGTCGGGTCGTGGGGGCGCAGGGGTGCGGGCTATTGCCTCATGGTGAAGAAAGTTTCTTAGTGAGGGCGGCGCCGCATCGCGCGGCAGGCTGCAACCACCAGTGGAGCACGCGCGCATGTGCGGAATCGTGGGCCTCTTCCTGAAGGATCCGGCGCTCGAGCCGGCGCTGGGCGAAATGCTGACGGGGATGCTCGTCACCATGACGGATCGCGGGCCGGACAGCGCGGGGCTCGCGCTCTACGGCTCGCGCGAGAGCGGCGTGGCCAAGATCACCGTGCAGTCGGACGACCCCGCGGCCTTCGAGGGGCTCGACACCGCGCTCGCCGAGGCGCTGGGCGGGCCGGTCGCGCTTTCGGCGGCGGGGAGCCACGCGGTGCTGCGCCTCGACGCCGCCCGCGCGGGCGCGGCGCCCGCGGCGCTCGCCGCCCTGCGCCCGGGCCTGCGGATCACCAGCCGGGGCGAGACGATCGAGATCTACAAGGAGGTCGGCCTGCCCGCCGATGTCGCCGCGCGCTTCGGCGTCGCGGGCATGGCGGGCACGCACGGCATCGGGCACACGCGGATGGCGACCGAGTCGGCGGTGACGACGCGCGGCGCGCATCCCTTCTCCACCGCGCCGGACCAGTGCCTCGTGCACAACGGCTCGCTCTCCAACCATCACAACCTGCGCCGGCAGCTCGACCGCGCGGGCGTCGCCGTGGAGACCGAGAACGACAGCGAGGTGGCGGCGGCCTATCTCACCTGGCGGATGCAGGAGGGCGCGAGCCTCGGCGACGCGCTCGAGCAGGCGCTCGACGATCTCGACGGGTTCTTCACCTTCGTCGTCGGCACCCGCGACGGCTTCGGCGTGGTGCGCGACCCGATCGCCTGCAAGCCCGCCGTGATGGCCGAGACCGAGGCCTATGTCGCCTTCGGCTCCGAGTATCGCGCGCTCGTCGATCTGCCCGGCATCGAGCAGGCCCGCGTCTGGGAGCCCGAACCCGCAACCGTCTATTTCTGGACCCGCTGATGCAGACCCTCGACCTCGCCGAAAGCGATCTGCGCAGGCTGAACGCCACGCTTCAGGCCGCCGCCACCTCGGGCGGCAACGAAACCGCCTGGCAGGTGGTGAACCCCCGCGGCGCGCATGCGCTCGCCGTCGGGCTCGACGGGCCGCTCTCGGTCACCGTACAGGGCTCGACGGGCTACTACTGCGCCGGCATGAACAAGCAGGCCACCGTGCAGGTCGCGGGCTCCGCCGGGCCGGGGGTGGCCGAGAACATGATGTCCGGCACCGTCGTCGTGGAGGGCGACGCGAGCCAGTACGCCGGCGCCACCGGGCGCGGCGGGCTGCTCGTGGTGAAGGGCAACGCGAGCTCGCGCTGCGGCATCTCGATGAAGGGCATCGACATCGTCGTCTTCGGCAACGTGGGCCACATGTCGGCCTTCATGGCACAGGCGGGCACGCTCGTCGTGCTCGGCGACGCGGGCGAGGCGCTGGGCGACAGCCTCTACGAGGCGCGGCTCTTCGTGCGCGGCAGCGTGAAGAGCCTCGGCGCCGACTGCGTCGAGAAGGAGATGCGCCCGGAGCATCACGCGCTTCTCGCCGATCTCCTGGCGCGCGCCGGGGCCCCGGCCGCGCCGGAGGAGTTCCGCCGCTACGGCTCGGCCCGCCGCCTCTACACCTTCGACATCGACAACGCATCGGCCTATTGAGCATGAGCGACGACACCCCCCCGCGCGCCCGCACCGTGCCTGTGCAGTCGGCGACCTTCTCGCCCGGGATCAACGCCGAGATCCGGCGCGCCGCCGAGACCGGCATCTACGACATCCGCGGCGGCGGCGCGAAGCGGCGCGTGCCGCATTTCGACGACCTGCTGTTCCTCGGCGCCTCGATCTCGCGCTACCCGCTCGAGGGCTACCGCGAGCGCTGCGACACCAACGTCACGCTCGGCACGCGCCACGCGACGAAGCCGCTCGAGCTCGACATCCCGATCACCATCGCGGGGATGAGCTTCGGCGCGCTCTCCGGCCCGGCGAAGGAGGCCCTCGGGCGCGGCGCGACGATGGCGGGCACCTCGACGACCACCGGCGACGGCGGCATGACCGAGGAGGAGCGCGGCCACTCCCGCCAGCTCGTCTATCAGTACCTGCCCTCGCGCTACGGCATGGACCCGGACGACCTGCGCCGCGCCGACGCGATCGAGATCGTGGTGGGGCAGGGCGCCAAGCCCGGCGGCGGCGGCATGCTGCTCGGCCAGAAGATCAGCGACCGCGTGGCGGAGATGCGCACGCTGCCCAAGGGCGTCGATCAGCGCTCCGCCTGCCGTCACCCGGACTGGACCGGGCCCGACGACCTGGAGATCAAGATCCTCGAGCTGCGCGAGATCACCGGCTGGGAAAAGCCGATCTACCTGAAGATCGGCGGCACGCGCCCCTACTTCGACACCGCGCTCGCGGTGAAGGCCGGCGCCGACGTTGTGGTGATCGACGGGATGCAGGGCGGCACCGCGGCGACGCAGGACGTCTTCATCGAGCATGTCGGCCTGCCCACGCTCGCCTGCATCCGCCCCGCGGTGCAGGCGCTGCAGGATCTGGGCGTGCACCGCGAAGTGCAGCTCGTCGTCTCGGGCGGCATCCGCACCGGCGCCGACGTGGCCAAGGCGCTCGCGCTCGGCGCGGACGCGGTCTCGATCGGCAGCGCGGCGATGATCGCGCTCGGCGACAACGACCCCAAGTGGGAGGCGGAGTATCAGGCGCTCGGCACCACCGCCGGGGCCTACGACGACTGGCACGAGGGGCGCGATCCCGCCGGGATCACCACGCAGGACCCCGCGCTCGCCGCGCGCCTCGACCCGGAGGCGGCGGCGCGGCGGCTCAGGAACTATCTCAAGGTGATGACGCTCGAGGCGCAGACCATCGCGCGCGCCTGCGGGCACAACCACCTGCACAATCTCGAGCCCGAGGACCTCTGCGCCGTGACGATGGAGGCCGCCGCCATGGCGCGCGTGCCGCTCGCGGGCACGGATTGGTGGCCGGGCAAGCCGGGCGGCGGGCTCTGACGCCGCGGGGAAGGGCAGACCGAAAGGGACAGCGCATGACCACCGACCTCGCCGAGTTCGCCCGCGACAGGGGCGTCAAGTACTTCATGATCTCCTTCACCGACCTCTTCGGCGGGCAGCGCGCGAAGCTCGTGCCCGCGCAGGCGGTGGCCGACATGCAGATGGACGGCGCGGGCTTCGCCGGTTTCGCGACCTGGCTCGACATGACGCCGGCGCATCCGGACATGCTCGCCGTGCCGGACCCCGAGAGCGTGATCCAGCTGCCGTGGAAGCCCGAGGTCGCCTGGGTCGCGGCGAACTGCATGATGGAGGGCGAGGAGGTCGCGCAGGCCCCGCGCAACGTCCTGCGCCGCCAGATCGCCGCCGCGGCGGAGCGGGGGCTTCACGTCAAGTCCGGCATCGAGGCGGAGTATTTCCTGCTCGACCCCTCGGGCGAGGTCATCAGCGACCCGCACGACAGCGCCGAGAAGCCCTGCTACGACCAGCAGGCGGTGATGCGGCGCTACGACGTGGTGCGCGAGATCTGCGACTACATGCTGGAGCTCGGCTGGAACCCCTACCAGAACGACCACGAGGACGCGAACGGCCAGTTCGAGATGAACTGGGATTTCGACGACGCGCTGGCCACTGCCGACAAGCACAGCTTCTTCAAGTTCATGGTCAAGTCGGTGGCCGAGCGCCACGGCTTCCGCGCGACCTTCATGCCCAAGCCCGTCGAGGGGCTGACGGGCAACGGCTGCCACGTCCACGTCTCGGTCTGGGACGCGCCGGGCCGTGGCGCGGCGCGCAACGTCTTCGCCGACGGCGACGCGCCGGGCGACACGGGCGCGGTCGGCCTCTCGCCCGCCGGGGCGCATTTCCTCGGCGGGATCATGCGCCACGCCACGGCGATGGCCGCGCTCACCAACCCGGTGGTCAACAGCTACAAGCGCATCAATGCGCCGGTCACGCATTCCGGCGCGACCTGGGCGCCGAACACGGTGACATGGTCGGGCAACAACCGCACGCACATGGTGCGCGTGCCGGGGCCGGGGCGCTTCGAACTGCGCCTGCCCGACGGGGGCGCGAACCCCTATCTCCTGCAGGCGGCGATCATCGCTGCCGGGCTCTCGGGCCTCCGGTCCGAGGCCGATCCCGGCCCGCGGCTCGACATCGACATGTATGCCGACGGCCACACCGTGACGGATGCGCCGCGCCTGCCGCTCAACCTGCTCGACGCGCTGCGCGCCTTCGATGGTGACGCGGAGTTCAAGGGCGCGCTCGGCGAGGAGTTCGCCGCCGCCTATCTCAAGCTCAAGCACCGGGAGTGGGACAGCTTCGTCTCGCATTTCTCGCGCTGGGAACGGGAGAACGCCCTCGATATCTGAAATGCGGCGAAATCGGGGCGCGCAAGGGCTGGCGTCACCGCGATGGCTCGGCTACGGTGATCGCAACATCGGGGGATGTTGAAAAGATGCTGCGTATCGCTGCCGCACTGGGCCTGTGCGCCCTGCCTGCCGTCGTCATGGCCGACGCGGGCCGCACCGTCGCCGGAACCTGGACGCTGGAACAGGGGCCGGCCGCGGCCGACTACCGTCTCGCGTCCCGCGGGGTGTCCGGGGAGTTCCTGATCTGCTTCGATTCCGGTAATGTCCGGCGCGTCGCCGTCGCCGTGGGCGAGGAGCGCAGCGTTCTCGCGCGTGGCGCCTGCACCGTCTTCGCGCCCTCGGATGACGCCGGCATCGACCTGGGCTTCGCCGAGGGCGAGGGGACGCAGGAGCATGGCGTCGCCGTCGGCAGCTTCCGCGTGATCCTGCCACCCGAGGAATAGGCCCTCGCGGGCCGCCGGGCTGGACCCGCCCGGAGCTTGCCGGCGAAACCGTCTAGCCTTGCCACCCTGTCCCGCAGCGGCGTTCTCGGGCCCTGGGCCGCGCGCGGTCTCCGCCGCAGGATCGTGGCAAAACCGGGAACGACCCTGTCTCCATCGGTTTACCGGACCGCGCGCGCGGGGCGCTTGCGCACGCCGCACCGGCCCCCCGCGTGACGCGGACGCCGGGAGGGCGCAGTGCCCCCACCCCCGCCGGGCCGCATCGGTGTCGCGTGCGCACGGGGCGCGGGCCCGATCGGGTGCCGTCCGTGGCGTCGCCGCTACTCGGGCGATTGCAGGATCAGCCGGCCCTCGTCGTCCTTCGTCAGGGTCTGCACCACCTCGCCGATCTCCGCGCCGCCGCTCGTCAGAAGCGTCAGCAGCGTGAGCTCCCCGTCGGGCAGCGTGTCCGCCTCCAGCGTGCCGCCGAAGCGCCGCGCCGCGAGAGGCATCAGGGGCGATCCTTCCTCCGCCTCCAGCGCGCCGCCCACGATGCGGGCGCCGCCCGTGTCGAGCACCCGGTACTCCACCTCCGGCCGCAGGAGAACGTCGCCCGTGTTGGTGGCGCGCAGCGCGAGTGCGTAGCGCCCCGCCTCCTCCGTGCTGGCCAGCCGCAGCGGCTCAAGCCCGATGTCCGGCGTGTCCTCCCCCTCGGCCCGCGTGACCTCCACGAGGCCCGTCGCCGTGCCGGCGCGCTGCCCGTCCCGGTACTCCGCGGAGAGCTTCAGCGCCGCATAGGCGTTCTGATGCGCGGGCGCCTCGTCGGGAAAGCGCGCCAGCAGGCGCAGGTTGCGGGTCTGCCCGGGCCGCAGCGTGAAACGCGCCGGGACCACCTCGATCCAGTCGGCGGCGGAGAGATCCGTGTCGCGCACCGTCGCGCTCGCGCGGCCGGCCATGCCCTCGGGGATCTCCACGTCGACCGACACCTCGATCGGGTCGATGGCCGGGTTGGTCACGGCGATGCGCCCGCTGCGCGTCGCCCCCGGCTGATAGGCGTATTCGAAGACCAGGGGCTCCACCTCGAGGTCGATGTCGGTGACGAGCGCCTGCACCTCCGGATGCCCCTCGAAGGCGATCTCGCGGCGCAGCGGCTGCGTGCGCCGCCCGTCCACGTAGAGCTCGCCCCGCAGGCGGTAGTCGCCCCCCGGCAGCAGCCGCCCGAGGTCCACCGGAAGCGTGATCGCGGTTTCCGGCAGGATGCGGCGCTGCGCAATGTCGACGCGGCGCACCTGCCGCCAGTCGCCGCCCTCGTCCTTCACGTCGACCCAGAGCGCGCCCTCGACGCTCGAGAAGGTGCCGCCGTTGTTCTCGACCAGCGCGTCGACCAGCGTCGTCTCGGGCGTCGCGGCGTCGGCGTCCTCCCCCTCCGGCTGGCGATAGCGCAGGTCGGCGCCGGAGAGACGCACGTCCTGCCGGGCGGGCCGGCCCTCCGTGCCGACCACGATGGGCACCAGCACCCGCAGGGTGAGCCGCAGCCCCTCCGCGTCCTCGGGGGGCGGCGCGCTGAGCAGGAGCGCGGCGGCGTAGCTGCCGCGCGCGGCGAAGGGCACGGCCATCTCGACCTCGACCAGCTCCGTCTCCCGCGCCTCGATCGTCACCTCCGAGGGCGCCTCGATCCACGGCGCGGCGGAGCGGGGCAGGGCGTTCGCGGGGTCGTAGGGCATCGCGCGGAAGCCGCCGCTCTCGTTCTGGGTGAGTTCGACGACCTCGACGTCGATGGTGCGCCCCTCGATCTGCGAGGTGGGCGAGATCTCCACCGGGATCGTCACGCGCGTGCCCGGCGGCACCTCCCCGTCGACGAAAAGCGGGCGGACCTGGAACCCCTGCGCGCGGGCCTCCGGCACGAGCGCGACGAGCGTGAGGGCGAAGAGAACGGCGAGCGGGGCGAGGCGCACGGCGGGGGCCTTTCGATTGCGTCGGTCGGTGGCGGGATAGCCCGTGCCTCGCCTTGCGTAAAGCGGCCCGATCACCACGGGCTGAGGGTGATCTCGGCCTCGAGGCTGTAGGTCCCCGCCTCGGCGATGCCGGTGGGGCTGTCGGTGAACTGCGGGCTGATCTCGGCGCCGAGGCCCCAGATCCGCAGTCCGCGGCTCAGGCTCAGCACGGTGAGGCTGCCGTCCGCGCTTTGCCGGATCGCATCGCCGTTGCCCGGATCGTCCGGCGTCGGGTCGAGGAAGAGCTGCCCGCCGATGTGCTGCGCGTCCCGGGAAAAGGCGGCCTGCCGGACAAGCGCGGGCGCCGGCGGGCCGGGCTGCCACGTCGGGAAGGCGACCTCGATGGTGTAGCTCCGGCTGGCGACCACGAGAAAGCGCGCGGTCTCGCCGGTGGCCAGATCGGCGCCCGGGTCGGTCACCTCGTAGGTGACCTCGGAGGAGAGCGGCCAGATCAGGGCGGTGCCGCGCCCGCGTCCCCGGCCGACGCCGCGCCCCGGCGGGGCGGCACCCTGCGACGCGGCGGGCAGGTCGGGATCGCGGCCGCGCCCCTCTCCGCCCGGGCCCCTGCCCTGAGCCTGGTCCGGCAGGGCGGGGCGGTCGAGCCGGTCGAGGACGCGCTCGACCTCGGCCCGGGTCTTGCGGTCGAGCCCGTCGAGCACCTCCAGTCCCTGCGCCGCCGCGCCGCCTGCGGCGAGGGTCCCGGCGAGAAGGGCGGCGCCGGCAAGGGCCTTCGGTCTCATGCGTCCCCCGATCCTGCGG
>NZ_JAWLFS010000207.1:0-5456 GCF_041685465.1 Rhodosalinus sp.
ATGCCACATCGGCACGTCCTTGCATCGTGCGCCCATTGCAGGCGGGGTCACGGATAGCAAGTCGTGCAGGCTGGAAAAAGCTCAAAAGATGGCGGGACGCTGCCGTAGCACGCCGCTGAAAAAGGATTTCGAAGAGCGTTTCCCGTCGACTTCGTCGATGCAGGATACGGGCCCTGGTCGTAAGCTCAACGAGAACGCCAAAAGATCCTCTGAACTACCGCTTCGGCTTCGCGGCTTGCGGGTCACGGTCGTTCTGACGTCGGACCTCGCGCGTTGGCACGCGCGGTTTCGACGTATCTGCCAGCCCGAATGGCCGGGATCGGCGTTGGAGGGCAGACTCCACCTCACTGCCCAAGAACCAGTCCTCACTGCCGAAGAACCAGTCGGTGCCCGTCTTCGTCGATGACATCCCGGGGTCGCGCGGCCCGGCCGCGTTCTTCGTCGAGGAGGGCGCGTCGATGCTGTTCGCGGGCTCTCTCGAACGCATGGCGTTCGCCCCTTACGCTCCACCAGCGTGCCCGAGCGCAGCGCGAGTCCCGGCGCGGCGAGGTGGCGGTTCCGGTACGACAAGCGGCGATACAAGCGCCGCAACCGCATCGAGATCATGTTCGGCGGCCTGAGGGACTGGCGCCGGATCGCCACCCGCCTCACGACCGCTGCCCGAAGGTCTTCCTGTCTGCCATCGCGCTGGCCGCAGCCGTGATCTTCTGGCTTTGACGGTCAATGAGCCTGCAGCCCAAGGCTCCACGCGGTATGCGACTTCTGATGGCCGGACGGAAACCGGGACAGCCGCGCCGCGCATGCCCGGGAAACTGCTGCATCATCGCGAATGAGATGCATCACGCTATTGACGGGGTCGCGGTTCCTGCTTTCGGCATGGCGAGGCGTTTTCGCGAACTGTCGAGGACGAATACCCCTTTCCAAGCGAATTGCATTTGACCGGGAGCGAGTTACTCGTCATCGCCTTTGTGTCCGCGCTCTGCGGCCCGACGTCATGCGCCGGGAAGGCCGCCCGCCGTCCGGAAGAGCGCGTTTTCAGAGGCGTCCTCAAGCTCAAGCAGGCCGGCCCCTCGCACGCCGTGGTCACGGGCAGGCGGTCTCGACAAGGCGTGCAGGCCCGCGCGGCTCAGGCGAAGGGGTCCACCGGGTAGCGCACCTCTGCGAGATAGAGACCCTGCGGCGGCGCGACGGGGCCGCAGCGGGCTCGGTCGCGCGCGGCGAGCGCGGCGCGCACGTCCTCCGGCGCCCATGCGCCTGCGCCGACGCGTTCCAGCGTGCCGGCGATCGAGCGGACCTGGTTGTGCAGGAAGGAGCGCGCCCGCGCGCGCAGCCAGAGCTCCGGCCCCCAGAGGCCCGCCACCTCCTCGACCTCAAGCGCGTCGAGCGTCTTGACCGGGCTCTTCGCCTGGCAGAGCGCGGCGCGGAAGGTTGTGAAGTCGTGCCGTCCGACGAGATGCGCCGCCGCGGCGCGCATCGCGCCCGCGTCGAGCGCGCGCGGCACCTGCCAGACGAGGCCCGCGGCATGGGTGGCCGGCGCCCGGCGCATCAGGATGCGGAAAAGATAGCGCCGCTCCACCGCCGAGAAGCGCGCGTGCCAGTCGCCCGCAACCCGCGCGCAGGCGACCACGGCGACAGGGTGCGGTTTCAGGTGGTGGTTGAGCGCCTCCGACAGGCGGAACGGGTCCCAGTCGCGCGCCATCTCCGCCTGCGCCACCTGCCCCAGCGCATGCACGCCCGCGTCCGTCCGCCCCGCGGCGGCGACGGCGAAGGGGCCGGGCTCCAGCCGGGCGAGCGCGTCCTCGAGCGCGCCCTGCACGGTGGCGAGGCCGGATTGCCGCTGCCAGCCGGCGAAGGGGCCGCCGTGATACTCGATCTTCAGCGCGTAGCGGGGCATGGGTCGGCCGCATAGCGGGGGCACGGGCGCGCGGCAAGGCCCGCCTCTGGCCCCACCTCTGGCCCCGCCTCTGGCGTCGCGCGGCGCCGGTGCCTATCTTGGCGGCGCCACAAGGAGGGCCGCGCAGTGGTGATTGGCACGCTCGCCGACGAGCTGACCCGAGGGGTCGGCCGGGTCGGGGACACGATCGGCGAAGCGTTCCAGCCGGTGATCCGCCTCGGCGTCACCGGCCTGTCGCGGGCGGGCAAGACCGTGTTCATCACCTCGCTGGTGGCGAACCTGCTGGACCGGGGGCGGATGCCGGGCCTGATCGCCGCCGCCGAGGGCCGGATCGAGGCCGCCTACCTGCAGCCGCAGCCCGACGACGCGGTGCCGCGCTTCGACTACGAGCGCCACCTCGCCGCGCTCACCGCCGCCGCGCCGCACTGGCCCGAGGGCACGCGCGCGATCAGCCAGCTGCGCCTCTCGCTCCGGGTGCGGCCCACCGGGCTCCTCGCCGGGCTCTCGGGGCCGCGGATCGTGCATCTCGACATCGTGGACTACCCGGGCGAATGGCTGCTCGATCTGGGCCTGATGGACATGGACTACGCCGACTGGGCCGAGGCCGTGCTGGCCCGCCTGGCGGCACGCCCCGAGCCGGAGGCGGCGGCCTACCTCGCCGCCGCGCGGGCCGCGCAGGGCACGCGCGACTGGGGCGAGCCCGAGGCGCAGGCGCTCGCCGCGCGCTATACCGAGGCGCTCGCCGCGATGCGCGCCGGCGGGCTATCGGACACCTCGCCGGGACGCTTCCTGATGCCGGGCGAGCTGGCGGGCTCGCCCGCGCTGACCTTCGCGCCCCTCCCGCGGGAGGCCGACGCACCCCGCCGCGGGCTCTGGCGCGAGATGGCGCGACGGTTCGAAGCCTACAAGGCGCGCGTCGTGCGCCCCTTCTTCCGCGACCACTTCGCCCGGATCGACCGGCAGGTGGTGCTCGTGGACGCGCTTGACGCGGTGGCGCACGGACCGGCGGCGCTGGCCGATCTGTCGCGCACGATGTCGGACATCCTCGGCGCCTTCCGGCCGGGGACCAACAGCGTCCTCTCGCAGCTTCTGCGCGGGCGGCGGGTGGAGCGCATCCTCTTCGCCGCGACCAAGGCGGATCACCTGCACCACACGCAGCACCCGCGCCTCGCCGCGCTGATGGAGGCGCTCCTGCGCCAGGCGCGCGACCGCGCGCAATACGCCGGCGCGGAGACGCGGGCCATGGCCATCGCAAGCCTGCGCGCGACCACCGAGGAGACGCGCGAGCACGATGGCGCGCGGCGTGACCTGGTGCGCGGGCGGCTCACCGACGGGCGGCAGGTGGCCGTCTCGCCCGGCGCGCTGCCGGAGGATCCCGCGCAGCTCCTGGGCGCGATGGACTGGCAGGCCGGCGACTACGACGCGCCGCGCTTCGCCCCCGCGCCGCTGACGCTGCGCCCCGGCGAAGGGCCGCCGCACATCCGGCTCGACCGGGCGGCACAGTTCCTGATCGGGGACCGGCTGTGAGCGCGGCGACGCTTGCCCTGCGCCGCGCCGCGCCGCTCGACGCCGGCGCGGTGGGGGCGATCCTGCACGACTTCGCGCGGACCACGCCCTGGATACCCTGCCTGATGAGCGGGGCGGAGACGGTGGCGCATTGCGGCCGGATGATCGACCGCGGCTGGGTCACGGTGGCCGAGGAGGGCGGCGCGGTGCAGGGCTTCCTCGCACGGGAGGGGCATTTCATCCACGCGCTCTACGTCGCCGAGGGCGCGACGGGGCGGGGCGTGGGCCGCGCGCTCCTCGATCGGGCCAAGGCGGAGAGCCCGGCGCTGAGCCTGCGCACCTTCGCCGCCAACGGGGCCGCGCTCCGTTTCTACCGTCGCGCGGGGTTCCGGATCATGTCCGAGGGCGACGGGCGCGACAACGACGAGGGCCTGCCGGACCTGCGCCTCGACTGGCACCGGGAGGGTTACGCCCCATGAGCGACCGGCAAGGCCCCGTGGTGATCGAGATCGGAGACGACGCGCAGGCCTCCCCCGCCGAGGCGCCGCCGGTGCCCGAGCCGGAGGCGCCGGAGGGCCGGGCCATGCAGCGCGCCGCCGCGCTTGCGGCCGCGCGGCCCTCGCGCCTCGCGCGGTGGTTCTGGGGGCTCGCGGCTGCCCTGCTGGCCGCCGTGCTCTCCGTCACGGCATGGGATTTCGCCACCGGCCTCATGGACCGGCAACCGATCCTCGGCTGGGGCGTGACGGTGCTTTTCGCCGCCTTCGTCGTGGTGCTGCTCGCCATCGCGGTGAAGGAGGTCGCGGCCTTCTCGCGGCTCGCGCGGATCGACGCGCTGCACCGCGCGGCGGACACCGCGCATGCCGAGGCCGATCTGGAGGGCGCACGCCGTCTGGTGGCGCAGCTGGAGGCGCTCTACGCCGGGCGGGCCGAGGCGGAGTGGGGCCGCCGGCGCCTCGCCGAGCGCAAGGGGGAACAGTTCGACGCCGAGGCGCTCCTCGGCCTGGCCGAGCGCGAACTTCTCGCGCCGCTCGACGCCCGTGCGCGGGCGGAGGTGGAGGCCGCGGCGCGGCAGGTGGCGGCGGTCACGGCGCTGGTGCCGCTTGCGCTCGCCGATGTCGTGGGGGCGCTCACCGCGAATATCCGCATGATCCGCCGCATCGCCGAGATCTACGGCGGACGCTCCGGCACGCTCGGCAGCCTGCGGCTCCTGCGTGCGGTCTTCACGCATCTGGTGGCCACCGGCGCGGTCGCGGTGGGCGACGACCTGATCCACTCGGTCGCGGGCGGGAGCCTGCTGTCGCGGGTCTCGCGCCGCTTCGGGGAGGGGATCGTCAACGGCGCGCTCACCGCGCGCGTCGGCGTCGCCGCGATGGAGGTCTGCCGCCCCCTGCCCTTCCGCGCGGTGCCCGCGCCGAGCGTCTCGCGCCTTGTCCACCGGGCGCTCACCGGGCTCTTCGGCAAGGGGGCGGAGTGAGGGGCGGGGGGCGGATCGACAAGCGCCTTTTCGATCTCGCAGAAGCGGCTTATCTTCATGCTGACAGACATGGAGAGGAGCTATGCCCGATTCTGGGTGACGCGGCCTGATCAGGCGGCGCGGGTTTCGGTGTCGCGGGCGGCGACTCCGTCGGTGAATGTGACGCCTTCGATGACCCGTGGCAACTGGTTCGCGCCCTTCAGGCGGCGCCATGTCTTTGCGGCGGCCTGAACGAGCCTGAAGACCATGAGCTTCGCGGTCTTCTGCGAGAGCGCGCCCTTGGTCCGGACGGTCCGATGCCGAACTGTGGCGAAGACGCTCTCGATGGGGTTGCCCGTGCGGAGGTGGTCCCAGTGGTCGGCAGGGAAGTCGTAGAACGCCAGCAGCGCCTCGCGGTCCTTGGTCAGGCAGGTCACGGCCTTGTCGTACTTGGCGCCATATTTCTCTGCGAAGGTATCCAGGGCGGCCTCGGCGGCCGCGCGCGTCTCGGCCTGCCAGATCTCCCGGAGGTCGGCCTTCACCGCCGGGTGCATGGATTTCGGGAACTTGTTCAACACGTTGGCGGTCTTGTGGACCCAGCAG
>NZ_JAWLFS010000208.1:0-1554 GCF_041685465.1 Rhodosalinus sp.
AGCCCGGGTCCGCGCCCGGCCTGTCCATGGGAAGGCGCGCCGGCGATGTCCCGCGCAGAAGGGGCGACACCCGGCACCTTGAAAGGGCCGCGCCGGCAAGCTGTCGTGGTGCCGCGGCCCTCGGGGCCGGCAGGCGCGGCAGAAAGCACTCGTCCCCGGGCGCAGGCCGGCGCCCGGGCGTCCGCCGCCTACTCGTGACGCGCGAAGACCTCGGTGCTGCCGTCGGGGCGGATCAGGTGCACGGCGTAGGGCTCCGACCGGTTGCCGAAATCCATCCCCGGCGAGCCGAGCGGCATCTCCGGCACGGCGAGGCCGACTGCGTCGGGGCGCTCGTCGAGCAGGCGGCGGATGTCCTCGGCCGGGACATGCCCCTCGATGACGTAGCCATCGACCTCGGCGGTGTGGCAGGAGGCCATCTCCGGCGGCACGCCGAGATCCATCTTGCGCCGCACGAGGGTGCCGCCGGCGACGTTCTCTCCCTCTGCGCGGAAGCCGTGCTCCTCGACGTGCTCCATCCAGGCGACGCAGCAGCCGCAGCCGCTGGTCTTGGCGACGGTGATCTCGGTGGCATGGGCGAGCGCGGGCACCGCGGCGAAGAGCGCGGCGGCGGCGAAACGACTGGCGCGGATCATGGAAGAATCTCCCTCGAGTGCGATTTCAACACGATAAAGCCTCCCGCCGGGGGAAGCTCAAGCCTTCCCTTACCGCAGGCGCGGCGGACGGTCCGGGTCCTGCCCGGGGGGCGCGGGGCCCTCTGGCGCCTCGGGCGCGGGCAACTCGATACGGAGCGCCACCGCCGCGAGCCGGTCGGCGAGCGCCTCTCCCGCCTGCGAGAAGGCGAGGTCGAGCCAGCCCGCCTCCAGCCCCGAGAAGGCGAGCGCCTCGCCCGCCGCCTGCGCCAGCGCGCCCTCCGCGCCCGGCGCGGTGCCGGTGAAGGCCAGAAGCGCCGCACGCCCGCCCCCCGAATACTCCGCCTCGGCGAGCCAGGCGGCGGAGGCCCGGCCGGCCGCGGCGGCGAGCCGCGCGTCGAGCGCGGCGAGCAGCCCCTCGGGTAGATCGCCCGGCGGGTGAAGCGCCACGGGCCGCTCCGCGATGGCGCGCGGCGCCTCCGGCGCGCGCTCGGCGAGCCACGCCATCGCCTCCGCGGGCAGCAGGATCGCCGAGGGCGCCTCGAGGTTGAGGCCAAGCCCGACGTCTTGCTCCGCGAGCATCCGCGCGAGCGTGCGGCCCGATATCGCCGCATAGGGCGCCGCACCGCCGGCAAAGGCGGACAGCCGCTCCTCAAGGTCGAAGGCGACGACTATTCGCCCCTCGTCCAGCGGGAAGATGCGCGGGCTGAGGCGATCCTCGGCCGGCTCCTCCTCCAGCAGCAGGTAGAGCTCCGAAAGCGCGAGCCGGTCGTAGAAGGCGCGGCGGCGCGCCTCGTCCTCCGGGGCGGCCTCCATCGCGGCGTGGGCCTGATCGAGGGGCGTGTCCATACCGCGCGACCTAGCCGCGCCCGAGGGCCGCGGCAAGGCGCGCCGGGCGAGGTATCGACAGACGCTGCCCCCCGGC
>NZ_JAWLFS010000208.1:1654-5432 GCF_041685465.1 Rhodosalinus sp.
CGAAGCTCGGGCAGAAGCTCCGCCTCGAACCACGGGTTCTTCTTCAGCCAGGCGTTGTTGCGCCAGGAGGGGTGCGGCAGCACGAAGGTGCCCGGGGCATGCGCGCGCCAGTCGCGCACCGTTTCCGTCACGCCGGCACGCGTGCCGAGGTGGCGTTTCTGCGCCGCGCCGCCCACGATCACGCGCAGCCGCACCGCGCCGATCGCCTCCAGCGCGCGGGCATGCCAGGTTTCCCAGCAGACGGGCGGCGGCGGCAGGTCCGCGCCTTTCGCGTCGTAGCCCGGAAAGCAGAAGGCCGTGGGCAGCACCGCCACCCGGTCGAGGTCGTAGAACTCCGCCTCGCTCATGGCGAGCCACTCGCGCAGGCGGCGGCCGGAGAGATCCCAGAAGGGGCGCTCGGCCCGGTGCACGCGCAGGCCCGGCGCCTGGCTCGCGATCAGGATGCGCGCGCCGGGGCGGAACCAGACGACCGGGTTGGGCGCGTGTGCCGTCGCCGTCGCCGCGAAGCGGTCGGCGCAGAGGCGGCAGGCGCGGATCTCCGCGGCGAGCCGCTCAGCCACGCGCAGGCACGCGCGCGCGCAGCGCCTCGGTCAGCACGGCGGTATCCTGCCCGCCCTCCCGCGCGAGGCGCGCGAGCCCGAAGTGCACATGCGCCATTTCCTGATAGTATTTGGTGTAGGCGTAGTTCGTGGCCGCCCCCGCCGCCGCGCCGAGCACCGGCACCGATTGCGCCGCGAGCTTCTGCCCGAGGACGATCGAGAGGCGCGGCGCGACCCGCGCGATCACGCTGTTCACCGTCGCCCCGGTGAGCGTCACGCGGGCCGCGAGAAAGCCCATGTTGGCGCCGTCGTCATACTCCAGCGGCCCGGCCGCGGTGAAGACGGTCAGCCCGTCGCGGCGCACCTCCGGGTCGTCCGGGTCGAAGCCGTGGCGCTCCGCCGTGCCGAGGATCGCGCGGAAGAGCACCGTCGTCGTGACGGGGAGCTCGGCGAGCGCCGTGGCGAGCCCGCCGGCGCCGCCCGCCGCGCCGAGCACCGTGGTCAGCCCCGTGTTGACCCATGCGGGCTGATCCGCGAGCTGCCCGCGCGAGACCTGCGCGGCCTCCACCGCGTAGCCGAGCGCGCGCTCGGTCCCGCGCTCGAGTTCGTCGCGCGCCCAGGGCGGCAGGCTGTCCATCATGCTTTCGGCCCGGCCGCCCACGTAGTTCAGAAGCCGGATCGCGGTGCCCTCTGCCGCGGTGAGGCGCGCGGCGAGCACGTCGAGCTCGTCCGAGAGCCGGGCAGGCACGAGATCGGTCTGGGTCATGCGTCGGGGTCCTGGCCTGTCATGGGCGAAAGATCGGGCGCCCGGCGCGGCGTTTCAAGCCGCGCGCGTCACCGGGCCCGCGATCCCGTCCCATGCGCCGGGCGTGAGCGCGAGGCCGAGCACCCTTGCCGGGTTCGTGGGCGGCGGCATCACGACCTCCGCGAGCCGCACGAAGCCGAAGCGCCCGTAATAGGGCGCGTCGCCCACGAGCAGCACGCGCGCCCAGCCGAGACGCGCCGCCTCGGCGAGGCTCTCGCGGATGAGCGCCCCGCCCAGCCCCTCGCCCTGCCGCGTCGGGTGCACCGCCACCGGCCCGAGAAGGAGCGCCGCGCGCCCGCCCGCGCGGACGGGCCAGAAACGGATCGCGCCACCGAGGGTGCCGCCCGTGTCCCGCGCCACGAAGCAGAGCTCCCGCACCGGTGCCACGCCCTCGCGCAGGCGGTAGGAGGAGAGCGCCTCGCGCCCCGGCGCGAAGGCGAGGTCGAAGAGCGCCTCGACCTCCCACGCGTCCTCCGCCGTCTCGCGCCTCACACTGTCCACCGGCCCGCCCCGCCCCGTCGCAAGCGGCGCCGCGCCTAGCACGCCGCCCCGCGGGGGGCAAACGGCGCCTCAGAGCTTCGAACTGATGACGCCGGTGTTGAAGCCGCCCATGCGAAGCTCGCCGAAGAGGCGCTGATACTCGATCTTGGGGCAGCGGTTCATGATGACCGTGACGCCGCGGGCGCGGGCCGTCGCGGCCGCCTCGGCGTGTTCGACGCCGATCTGCATCCAGATGGTCTGCAACTCGGGGAAGGCTTCCAGCGCCTCGTCCACGATGGGCGGCACTGCCTCGGAGCGGCGGAAGATGTCCACCATCTCGACGGGATCCTCGATCTCGGAGAGGCTGGCGCGCACGGTCTCGCCGTGCAGGCGCCTGCCGGCGTGGGCCGGGTTCACCGGGATCACGCGGTACCCCTTGAGCGCGAGGTATCGCGCGACATAGGCGCTCGGCCGGACGGGGTTCATCGACACGCCCACCACGGCGATGGTGCGGGTGCGTTCGAGGATGGCGCGCAGCTCCGCGTCGGTGTAGCTCTCGGACATGGTGGGAGTCTAACCGCCGCGACGGGGCGGACGCCACAAAAAAGGCGCCCGGAGGGGACCCCGGACGCCAGTGTCGGAACGAGGGACAGTGAAGAGAACGGCGGTGTTCCGAACCGCCGCCCACTGTGACATCTAGGTCGCGCCCCGCGGCGATTAAGGCGCAATCACGGGGATGTGAATTGCGATCCCGCTCAAGCCGCAAGCTGCGGCGATTTCGCGGCGCGCGGCGACTCGTCCGACTTCGGCACCGCCGCGTCCTCCACGAGGGCGCGGTGCAGCGCGCGGATCGCGGTATCTGTCGCGTCGCGCGGCAGGACGATCTGGATGTCGACGCTGCGCGGCCCCTGCGCGACGGCCACCGGCTCGATCCCCTCGGCGTCGAGCGCCGCGAGCCCGCGCGCGAGCGCGCCCAGCCCCGAGAGGTCGCGCCCGATCGCCGAGACGACGGCAAGCTTGCGCGTGGTGATCTCGGCGCTCGGGTAGGCCTTGGCGAGATCGCGCTCGACCCGGCGCACCGATTTCATCGAGGCGTCGACGTAGTGCGTGATCGTGTTCGCGTTCGAGGTCTTGGCGACGATGCGCAGCCCGTGGCGCGTCAGCGCCTCGAGGATGGTGGCGTCGTAGCCCTTCACGCCGACCATGTCGGGCTCGTAGACCTGCAGCGCGAAGACGTCGAGGCCGGTGACCATCTCGACGCCCGGCGCCTCGGCCGGCGCCTCGTCGATGAAGGTGCCGGGATCCTGCGGCTCGAAGGCATTGGTCACGCGCAGCGGAATCCCCGCCTGGCGCAGGGTCTTGGCCGCCGAGGGGTGGATCGCCTCCATCCCCATGTTCGAGAGCTGGTCGGCCACGTCGTAGTTGGTGCGGCCGAGCTTGCGCACGTTCTCCGCGCCGACGAGCTTCGGGTCGGCGGAGGAGAGGTGGAACTCCTTGTGAATGATCGCCTCGGCCGCGCCGGTGCGCGCGGCGATGTTGGCGAAGGTCACCTCGGAATAGCCGCGGTCGTAGCGGTTCATCAGCCCTTCGGCGCATTGCGCGTAGCCCGTCACGATGGGCAGTTCGCGCGCGAGGTCGATGTCGGCGAAGCCGCGGTCGATCCGCTCGTCGAGGCTCACTTCCGCATCGTCGCGCCAGCCCGAGAGATCGACGCAGCGCGCGTCCACCCCCTGCCGGCGCAGGAGCAGCGTCGTCACCTGCGCGGAATGCGATTCACCGAGCCCCGAGAGAAGCTCCCGGATCAGCCCCATGTGCTCGGACAGCCGGAAATGCCCGTAGGAGCAGAGCCGCTGCAGGTCGATCAGGCAGGAGCGCGCGCCTTCGAGGCGCTCGCGCACGAAGTCGTCCGCTTCCTGGATGTCCGCGTTGTGGTCCAGCACCTCGCGATGCGCCT
>NZ_JAWLFS010000209.1:0-5411 GCF_041685465.1 Rhodosalinus sp.
TCGGGCGGGGTCCGCCCACGGGCCTGCCCCCCTTGACGGTATCGGGCAAGCCTGAGCATGTATACCGCGACCGGGGCACGCCCCTCCACCCCTTCGGCCACGGCCCGCGGATGCTGCTGCTCATCGACAACTACGACAGTTTCACCTGGAACCTCGTCCATTACCTGGGCGAGCTCGGGGCCGAGGTGCGCGTATGCCGCAACGACGCCCTGACCGTCGAGGCGGCGCTGGAGATGCGGCCGGCGGGGCTCGTGCTCTCGCCGGGCCCCTGCGACCCGGACCGCGCGGGCATCTGCCTCGAGCTGACGCGCGCGGCGGCCGAGGCGGGTCTGCCGCTCCTTGGGGTCTGCCTCGGGCACCAGACGATCGGGCAGGCCTTCGGCGGCCGCGTCACCGGCGCCGGGCGGATCATGCACGGCAAGACCGACCGCGTGATGCATGACGGCACCGGGCTCTTCGCCGGGCTGCCCTCACCGCTCACGGCGACGCGCTATCACTCGCTGGTGGTCGCGCGCGAGGGGCTGCCCGAGGCGCTTCGCGTCACCGCCGAGACGGAGGACGGCACGATCATGGGCCTCGCGCACCGCACGCTGCCCGTTCACGGGGTGCAGTTCCATCCCGAGTCCATCGCCTCCGAGCATGGCAAGCGGATGCTCGACGCCTTCCTCTCCGAGACCCGCGAAGCGGCATGAGCGACGGGCTGAAACCGCTGATCGGGCGCGCGGCGCAGGGGCCGCTCAGCGTCGCCGAGGCCGAGAGCGCCTTTCGCTGTCTCTTCGAGGGGGGCGCGACGCCGGCGCAGATGGGCGGCTTTCTCATGGCGCTGCGCACGCGCGGCGAGACGGTGGACGAATACGCCGCCGCCGCCGCCGTGATGCGCGCCAAGTGCCAGAAGGTCGCCGCGCCCCAGGGGGCGATGGACATCGTTGGCACCGGCGGCGACGGCAAGGGCACGCTCAACATCTCCACCGCCGCGGCCTTCGTCGTCGCCGGCGCGGGCGTGCCCGTGGCCAAGCACGGCAACCGCAACCTGAGCTCGAAATCCGGGGCGGCCGACGCGCTCGCGCAGATGGGCATCAACGTGATGGTGCACGCGCCTGTCGTGGAGCGCGCGCTCGCCGAGGTGGGCATCGGCTTCATGATGGCGCCCATGCATCACCCGGCGATGGCGCATGTGGGCCCCGTGCGCGCCGAGCTCGGTACCCGCACGATCTTCAACATCCTCGGGCCGCTGACGAACCCGGCGGCCGTGACGCGCCAGTTGACCGGCGCCTTCTCGGCGGCGCTGCTGCGGCCGATGGCGGAGACGCTCAAGCGGCTCGGCAGCGAGCGCGCCTGGCTCGTGCACGGCGCTGACGGCACCGACGAGATCTCCATCGCGGGCGCCACGCGCCTCGTCGCGCTGGAGGAGGACGGCACCATCGCCGAGCGCGACATCCACCCCGAGGACTTCGGCCTCGCGCCGCATCCCTTCGAGGCGATCCTCGGCGGCACGCCGGAGGAGAACGCCCGCGCCTTCGCCGATCTGCTGGCGGGCGCGCAATCGGCCTATCGCGACGCGGTGCTCCTCAATGCCGCCGCGGCCCTGATCGTCTCCGGCCGGGCGGCGGACCCCGCCGAGGGCGTGGCGATGGCCGCCGAAAGCCTCGACAGCGGCGCGGCGCGCGGCAAGGTCGAGGCGCTGGCCCGCATCACGAAGGACGCGCAATGACCGACACCGTGCTCGACCGGATCACCGCCTACAAGCTGGAAGAAATCGCCGCCTGCAAGGCCGCCAAACCGCTCGAGGAGGTCGAGGAGGAGGCGCGCGCCGCCCCCGCCGTGCGCCCCTTCGGCGAGGCGCTGCTGCAGGCCTCGAAGGCCGGTTACGGCCTGATCGCCGAGATCAAGAAGGCCTCCCCCTCGAAGGGGCTGATCCGCGATCCCTTCGACCCGCCGGCGCTCGCCGCGGCCTATGAGGCGGGCGGCGCCACCTGCCTCTCGGTGCTCACCGACGCGCCGAGCTTCCAGGGGCAGAAATCCGACCTGACCGACGCCCGCGCGGCCTGTTCGCTCCCCGTCCTGCGCAAGGATTTCCTCTTCGATCCCTACCAGGTGGTCGAGGCGCGCGCGCTCGGCGCCGACTGCGTGCTGGTCATCATGGCCGCCGTCTCGGACGCGCAGGCCGCCGAGATCGAGGCGGCCGCGGCCGACTGGGGCATGGATGTGCTCGTGGAGATCCACGACATGGACGACCTTGCGCGGGCGGCGAAGCTCTCGTCGCGGCTCGTCGGCATCAACAACCGCGACCTGCATACCTTCGAGACCTCGCTCGACGTGACGCGCAAGCTCATCCGTCGCGTGCCGCCCAACCGCATCGTCGTCTCCGAAAGCGGCCTGTCGAGCCCGGAGGACCTCTCCGATCTGGCGCGCTACGGCGCGCGCTGCTTCCTCGTCGGTGAGCGCCTGATGCGCGAGGAGGACGTCGCGCAGGCGACCCGCGATCTGATCGCGCACCCGCTGACGCCCGGCGGCATGTGAGGCGCGCCATGGCCGATCTGACGCATTTCGACGACAGCGGCGCGGCACGCATGGTCGACGTCTCGGACAAGGCCGAGACCGCGCGCATCGCCCGCGCCGGCGCCTGGATCCGCATGGCGCCCGAGACGCTCGCGCTCGTGGAGGCGGGCGAGGCGAAGAAGGGCGACGTCGAAGGCGTCGCTCGGCTCGCCGGGATCATGGGGGCGAAGCGCACGGCGGACCTCATCCCGCTCTGCCATCCCCTGCCGCTTGCGTCGGTGACCCTCGACATCGAGGTGGATCGCGCCCTGCCGGGCCTGCGGCTCACCGCGACGGCCAAGACCACCGGGCGCACCGGCGTCGAGATGGAGGCGCTGACCGCCGCCTCGATCGCCGCGCTCACGGTCTACGACATGCTCAAGGCCGCCGACCGCGCGATGGAGATCGGCGGCCTGCGCGTGCTTCTGAAGGACGGCGGCAAGTCCGGCCGCTTCGAAGCCGAATGATCTCCGTCGACGAGGCGCTCGATCAGCTCTTCGCGCTGGTCGCGCCGCTCGGGGTGGAGCGCGTGGCCCTGCGTGACGCGGCGGGCCGCGTGCTCGCCGCCGATGCGGTCGCCACGCGGGACCAGCCCCCCTTCCCCGCCGCGGCGATGGACGGCTACGCCCTGCGCGGGGCGGAGGTCGCGCCCGGCGCGCGCTTCCGCGTGATCGGCGAGGCACCGGCGGGCCGCCGCCATCGCGGCGCCGTGGGGCCGGGCGAGGCCGTGCGCATCTTCACCGGCGCGCCCATGCCCGAGGGCACCGACCGCGTCGTGATCCAGGAGGACACGACGCGCGAGGGCGACATGATGACCGTGACCGGAGATCCCGGCCCCGGCCCGCATGTCCGCCCCGCCGGCGCCGATTTCAGCCGGGGCGCGCGGCTCCAAGCGCCGCGGCGGCTCTCGGCGGCGGATGTCGCGCTGATCGCCGCGATGAACCTGCCGGAGGTGCAGGTCGCCCGCCGCCCCGCGGTCGCGATCCTGTCGACCGGCGACGAACTCGTGATGCCGGGCGAGGACGCCGGGGAGGATCAGATCGTCGCCTCCAACGCCTTCGGGCTGAAGGCGCTCCTGGAGGCCGAGGGGGCGGAGGCGCGCCTCCTGCCCATCGCGCGCGACACGGAGGCCTCGCTCCGGGCGGGCTTCGAGCTGGCCGCCGGGGCCGACCTGATCCTGACCGTCGGCGGCGCCTCCGTGGGCGATCACGACCTCGTCGCGCCGGTGGCGCAGGCCCTGGGGCTGGAGACGGCCTTCTACAAGGTGGCGATGCGGCCCGGCAAGCCGCTCATGGCAGGCCGGATGGGCGATGCGGCGATGATCGGCCTTCCGGGCAACCCGGTCTCGGCGATCGTCTGCGGTGCCGTCTTCGTCGCGCCGGTGATCCGCAAGATGCTGGGACTGGGGGCTGCCCGCGCGCCCCTGCGCCGGGCCCCCCTCGCCCGCGCCGTCGCGGCGAACGGCCCGCGGCAGCACTACATGCGCGCACGGCTGACCGCGGCCGGGCTCGAGCCGTTCGACAGCCAGGACAGCGCCCTCCTCTCGCTTCTGGCGGAGGCGGACGCGCTCCTCGTGCGGCCGCCCGGCGACGGACCGCGCACCGCCGGCGAGGTCATGGACTACGTGCCGCTTCCCCGGCCCTGACCGGCGCGCCTGCCGGCTTGACACAAAACGGGAACAGGCGTAGAACACGGCGCAATCGCCCGAGAGGAGTGCGCCGCGATGCTCACGCGCAAGCAGATGGATCTTCTGCGTTTCATCAACGACCGGGTCGCGCGTGACGGCGTGCCGCCGAGCTTCGACGAGATGAAGGAGGCGCTGGATCTCCGGTCAAAGTCCGGGATCCACCGCCTGATCACCGCGCTCGAGGAGCGGGGCTTCATCCGCCGCCTTGCCCACCGGGCCCGGGCGATCGAGATCCTGCGCCTGCCCGAGAACCTGGAGAGCGCCCCGCGCGAGGGGCTGCGCGTGATCGAGGGCGACCGCCCCGCAACACCGGCCGGGGCGCGTCCTGTCGCGGAAGAGGCCCCTCGGGACGAGGTGACGGATCTGCCGCTTCTCGGACGGATCGCCGCCGGCGAACCGATCGAGGCCATCGCCGACGAGGCGCCCGAGGTGGCGGTCCCCGGCGCGATGCTCTCGGCGCAGGGCCGGCACTACGCGCTCGAGGTCAAGGGCGATTCGATGATCGAGGCAGGGATCAACGACGGCGACATCGTCGTGATCCGCGAGACCGCGGAAGCGCAGACCGGCGACATCGTCGTCGCGCAGGTCGAGGGCTACGAGGCCACGCTGAAGCGTTTCCGCAGCAAGGGCGACATGATCCTGCTCGAAGCGGCGAACCCTGCCTACGAGACGCGTGTCCTGCCGCGCGGCAGCGTGAGCGTACAGGGCCGTCTTGTCGGTCTCATTCGCATGTACTGACGCGCGCGCCGGGGTCTGCCCGGCCGGTTTGCCCGCCTGTTTGCGCTGCCGGACCTTTGTTTGCCTACGGAGCTCGGCCGCCGATGGGCACACGGCCGGCGCGCGTGGCATGTCTCATGCAGGCGCGTGACGGCACGTCCGGCCCTCAGAGTGCCCCGGACCACGCCCCGCCACCCATCGAGCGGGGGCGATGCTGCCAAGGCGACATCACCGTGACACCGCGGCCAGCCGCTCGGAGACGCCGCGCGCGCCGGCCGGGCTCCAGAGACGGCGCCCCGCCTTGAGCGTGGCGCTTTCGATTCGCCAGCCCGCCTGCGACGGATACACCGCGATGCTCCCCGCCGCGCGCAGCCGCGCGCGGTCGAGCAGCAGGCAGGGCAGCGGCGCGCCCTCATACGGCTCCGTCATGACGACGATTTCCCCCGGCGCACAGCCTTCGAAACGCGCA
>NZ_JAWLFS010000210.1:0-5390 GCF_041685465.1 Rhodosalinus sp.
CCGCGGCATCGAACCCGTCTTCACCGCCGTTCAGGCCGCGCTGAGCCAGCCGGGCCTGGTGGTCGAGCTCGACGTGGATGCCGTGATCCACGACGACGACGGCCGGATCATCGGGTTACCCATGTAACGAGCGGACGAATCGTTGATTGGATCAGCGATCCGTGTACTGTATACAGGATACAGGGCGATAAAAACGAACGGGCCCCAACGAGAATTACATGCCCCGCGTCGGGGCTTCAGAACAGGGAGATAGGACAATGACGTACCGGACTCGTCTGCTTGCGAGCGCCGCGGCGATCATGACCGCGGTTCCGGCGGCGGCGGAAATCAAGGTGGGCTTCATCGGCTCGCTCTCCTCCGACACCGGTCTCTCGACGCTGCGCGGGGCAGAGATCGCCATTGAGGAGCTGAACGCACAGGGCGGCGTAATGGGCGAGGAGATCACCATGGTCACCGCCGACACCGGCGAAAGCGTGACCGAGGGGGTGAAGGCCTACGAATACCTCGCCGAATCCGAACAGGTCGATTTCATCGTCTCCGGCTCCATCGACGACGTAAGCCTCGGCTGGCTGCCGCGAATGCAGGAATACCGCATCCCGACACTCGACACCTGGACGAGTTTCATCGGAATAATCGACATGGTGGTCGAGGATCCCGACGCCATGCGGCCCTACTTCATGAACATCGCCTCCGACGAGGCGCTGGCCACGCTTTACGTAGATTTCGGCAAGGACGTCCTGAAGGAGCAGATGGGCTTCGAGTCCGTGGTCATCCTGGCCGAGGATACTGCCTTCGGTGAGGCGATCACCGGCCTCGTGACCGACGCGCTGGCGCCCGTGGCGGGGATCGACGTGCTCGACATCATCACCTACGATGTCAACACGGTTGATTTCGCCCCCATCTTCAGCCGCGCGGAGCAGACCGGCGCCGACTTCATCTATCAGGTCTCCTCGGTCAACAGCCAGGTAATCTCGTCGCAATACGTCAAGCTCCAGGTGCCGATGGCGATGACCGGCGTGAACGTCGCCGCGCTCGGCCTCGAATACTGGGAGGACACCGGCGGCGCGGGCGGCGGCATCTCGACCCTCTCGCCGATCCCCTCCGTGGGCTTCGAGCTCGATCCGGCGAGCCAGGCGTTCGTGGACACCTATCAGGCGAAGTACGACTCCCGCCCGAGGATGCCGCACTTCAACGGCTTCAACGCCTACCATGGGGTCAAGCAGGCGATGGCCTCGGCCGAAAAGGCCGGCGGCTTCGACGACGCGGACGCCTGGGCGGCCGAAATGATCGACCAGGATCTGAAGCTGATGAAGGACGGCGAGCTCTGGCTGCGCTACGGCTTCTGGGACTACGACGAGGTCGAGCCCGTGACCGGTCGCACCTATCCGCACAACGCGCTCTTCGACCTCGAGGCGCCCTACGACTTCGCCCAGCCCTCGATGGTCGTGGTCCAGTGGGACGAGGACGGCTCGGTCGGCGTTGTCTATCCCTTCGAATACGCCAACACCGAGTTCACGCTGCCCAGCTGGGTGCCGGCGGACTGACAACGAGATGACGGCGCGGGCGCCACGGGGCGCCCGCCCGCGTCGGGGCGATTTCATGTTACAAATCCTGATCCAGGGGCTCCTTCTCAGCGGCCTCTACGCGCTGATCGCGGTCGGCTTCACCCTGATCTTCTCGATCGGGCGGGTGCTTGACCTCGCATATGGCGCCTATCTCCTGATCGGCGGCTACGTCTTCTTCTGGATCAGCCAGAGCCTCGACCTGCCGCAGAGCATCGGGGTCGCGGTGGCCGCCCTCGCGGGGGTCGTGCTCGGGCTTCTGAAATACCGCCTCGTCGTCACGCCGCTCAAGGGCGACATGGTCGCGGTTGAGATCGCGACGTTGATCCTCGCGGTCGTCCTGCAGGCGGGCGTCGTCCTCGTTTTCGGTGACAGCTCAAAGATTCTCCTGCCTATCATGCCCGGCGTGATCCGCGTGGCCGGGGTGACGGTGACCTACAACATCCTGATCGCCACGCTGGCGAGCTGGGCGATCCTGATCGCGCTCTACCTCTTCATCCGCGTCTCGCACACCGGACGCGCGATGCAGGCGGTATCGATGGACGCAAAGGGCGCTGCCCTCTCGGGCATCAATGCCGACCGGATCAACATGATCACCTGGGGCATCTCGGGCGCGCTGGGCGCGTTGGGCGGCGTCTTCTTCGCAAGCTACACGCAGCTCTCGCCCTCGATGTGGGTGGCGCCGCTGATCATCGCGGTCGCCGTGGTCATCGTCGGCGGCATCGGCTCGATCATCGGCACGCTGATCGTCGCGCATGTCATCGGCTTCATGGAGGTGATCGTCGTCACATGGATCGCTCCGGAATTGCGCGGAGTGTTCACCATGCTGCTCATCATCGGCGTTCTGGTGCTGCGTCCGCGCGGCCTCTTCGGGCGGGAGGAACTCTGATGGACTTGCGCCGGCACCACGTCGCGCTCTGGGCGCTCCTGATCGCGGGGCTCTACCTTCTGCCGCAGCTCGTCGCGCCGGGCACGCTGCGCACGATGATCTTCGCATGCTACCTCGCGATCTTCGCGGTAAGCTGGGACGTGCTCTCAGGGCGGACGGGCTACATCAGCTTCGGCCATCCCTTCCTGATCGGGATCGGCGCCTACACCACGGCGATCCTGAACAAGCGTTTCGACGTGGCGCCCGAAATCTCGATCCCGATCGCGGTTCTGGTGACGATGATCGGCGGGCTGATCGTGCTGCTGCCCGCGCTCCGCGTCCGCGGGAGCTACTTCGCGCTCGTAACGCTGGCGATGATGGAGCTCATGTATCAGCTCGTGCAGGTGATCCGCCCGGACCTGACCGGCGGCACGCGCGGCATGTCGGGCATCGACACGCTCACCCGCGGCGCGGCGAACGGCTATTACCTCGCGGTGACGCTGATGCTGTTCGTGGCGCTCTCGGCCTGGCTGCTGATGCGCACGCAGCTCGGCACGGCGCTTTCGGCCATCGGCATGAACGAGGAGAGCGTGCGCGGCTCGGGGCTCTCGACGACCAAGCTCAAGACCGTGGCCTTCCTCGTTTCGGCCTTCTTCGCGGGGCTGGGCGGGGCCTTCTACATCCATTACCTCGGCTCCATCGCGCCGCGGGCGCTTTTCGACATCAACTTCGTCTTCACGATCATCGTCTCGGCGCTGATCGGCGGCGCCTCGACCATCGTCGGGCCTGTCTTCGGAGCGTTCTTCCTGACCTTCCTGCTGGATTTCCTGCGTCCGTGGATGCCGGGGGCGGAGCGTTACTTCATTTACGGGGTGGTTGCGCTCGCGCTCTACATCTATCAGCCGAAGGGGCTCTACGCCGTGGCCGGCGACGGGCTGGCCTGGCTCAGGGCGCGGAGGGCACGATGACCGCGGCGCTGGAGATCTCCCATCTCGTCAAGACGTTCGGCGGCCTGAAGGCGACGAACGACCTGTCCTTTACCGTGGCGGAGGGCGAGTCGCTCGGCCTGATCGGCCCCAACGGCGCCGGCAAGACGACCGTCTTCTCCCAGATCATGGGCGAGCTGAGGCAGACCTCCGGCACGATCCGTCTCTTCGGAGAGGACATTGGCGCACTGGCGACCCCGGCGCGTATCCGCCATGGGGTCAGCCGCACCTATCAGGTGCCCCGCCCTTTTTCCGGGATGACCGTGGCCGAAAACATCCGCGTCGGACTGATGCCGAACAGCGTGCGCCGCATGGTGTTCGGGGCGCCCGACCCGGAGCGCGAGCGCGAGTTAGGCCTGTCCGTCGGCCTCTCCGAGGCGGATCTCGACCGAACGCCAGCCGAGCTTTCGATGGGCGACCTGCGCAAACTCGAACTGGCGCGCACCATGGCCACGGCACCGCGGGTGATGCTCCTGGACGAGGTCTTCGCCGGGCTGACCGTGGGCGAGATCGCGCAGATCGCCGAGTTGATCCAGCGGATGCGGCGGGACGGCATGACCTTTCTCGTGGTCAGCCACGACCTGCCCGCGCTTGAGCCGCTGGTCGATCGCTGCATCGCCATCGACCGAGGCACGCTCATCGCCGAGGGCAGCTTCGCCGAGGTGGTCGACGATCCGGAGGTGCGCGCCTCCTACCTTGGAGGAGTGTGATGGCGTTCCTGGAAGTAGACGGACTCTCGGCGTTCTACGGCAAGGCGCAGGCGCTGGAGAACGTCTCGCTCACCGTCGAGCCCGGCGAGATCGTGGCCGTGGTCGGCGCCAACGGCGCGGGAAAATCCACGCTGCTCGACAGCGTGCTGGGCCTCGTGCGGGTGACTGGCGACATCCGGTTGGAGGGCAAATCCCTTGTCGGGCGCGGATCGGTGCATGCGGTGCGGCAGGGCATCGGCTACGCGCCCGAGCGGTTCCATCTCTTCCCTTACATGAGCGTGCGCGACAACCTGATGGTCGGCGCCTACACCGCGCGCGAGGACATCGCGCGCAACCTCGACATCGTGCACAAGCTCTTCCCGCGGCTGGAGGAGCGCGAGCATCAGGAGACCTCGACCCAGTCGGGCGGCGAGAGGCAGATGGTCTCGCTCGGGCGGGCGCTGATGACCTCGCCCCGGCTTCTCATGGTCGACGAGCCGACGATCGGCCTCGCCCCCAAGGTCTGTCAGGAGATCGCGGAGGTTCTGAAAAGGCTCCGCGACGAGTATGGCCTGACGGTCCTCATCACCGAGCAGAACGCGAATTTCGCGCTGACCCTCGCCGAGCGTCTCTACGTTCTGGAAGCGGGACGCGTGCAGGCCTCGGGCACTGCCAAGGCGCTGAGCGACGATCCCCGCCTGATGGAGGCCTATTTCGGCCGGTAGGCCGGGCGATCAGCCGAGCATCGCGCGATAGATCGGGGCGTTCGGACAGCGGTCCTCGGGCAACGGCATGCCGCGCTCGAGCGCCTTTCGGCACGCCGCCGCGGCACCGCAGTGCGCGCAGGTCTCGGCGAGCAGCAGCGCGTAGCCGCGGTGGGTATCCATCCGCGTGGCGGGCACGCCGAACCGCGCCGCCATCGCCTCGATGCGTGCGCGGGCGCCCGGCGCGCCGCTGACGAGAACTTCGTAGTCCTCCGGCGTCAGCCCGAGATCGGCGAGATCGGCGTCGCTCGGCCCCTCTGCGTGGCCGAGACGGTCCGAGAGCCGCTTCAGGGCGTCCATGAAACCGGCCATGAGGATCCTCCTGTGGTCCGTGCCGAGAGATCGCGAAAACGCGGCCTCCGCGCCTTGACGAAGATCATTCTGCGGCGCCACGTCCCCGAAAAAGCGCCGCCGCCCGCGCCGCGGCGAGATCGCGCGGCACCTTGGCCGCAGCCATCGACAGCCTTGCGGCAGCGACGGCCTCCGTCCCGACGAGATGCCCCGCCAGCCGGCCGAGCAGC
>NZ_JAWLFS010000211.1:0-5378 GCF_041685465.1 Rhodosalinus sp.
GTTGAGCGGCCCGCCGCGCGCACCGCGGAAGAGGGGCGCTTCGCCCGCGCGCGGATGGGGGCAGAGGGCGAGGTAGGCGTCCACCGCCTCCGTCGCCGCAGGGATCAGCGGCACGAGGCGCGTCTTGCCACCCTTGCCCGCGATCCGCAGGCTCTCGCCGAAGGGCCAGTCGCGCCCGGTGAGCCCCAGCGCCTCCGAGATGCGCAGCCCGCAGCCGTAGAGGAGCGTCACGACGGCCGTGTCGCGCGCCGCGATCCAGGGCTCTGGGTGCTGGTGGCCCACGGTCCCGAGCATCTCGCGCGCGGCGTCCTCGGCGAGCGGCCGGGGCAGGCGGCGGGGGTGTTTCGGGGCGCGCGCGGCGAGGATCGCGGAGGCGTCGAAGCCGTCGGTCTCGGCGAGCCAGCGGTAGAAGCTCTTCACCGCCGAGAGGCGGCGGGCCAGCGTGCGCGGCCCGGCGCCCGCCGCGCGCCCCGCGGCGAGCCACGCCCGGATGTCCGAAAGCCCCGCGCGCGCCAGCGCGGCGCGGCCCTGCGGGCCGCCGTGGTGCCCGGCGAGGAAGGCGAGAAAGCCGCCGACGTCCCGGCGATAGGCGTCCTCGGTGTTGGCCGCGGCGCCCGTCAGCGCGCGCCGCGCCGCGAGCCAGTCCTCGAGCGCTTCCGCCGCGCCCGGCGCGATCACGCCAGCCAGCGCCGCATCGAGCGCTCGAAGACGCCAGCGAAGAAGGCGAGCAGATCGGTCCCGTGCTGCGGGCTGAACTGGTGCGGGTCCTCGGCGCCGAGGAGCAGCATCCCCGGCAGCCGGCCCTCGCCGAGATCGAGCCGGAGGCAGGCTTCCGAGCGCAGGTCGGGCGCGCGCGCGCCGTAGAGCCAGCCCGCGCCGCTGTCGATCTGGCGCAGCGTGACGGGGCGGGGCGCCCCCTCGGTGCCGCCGCGGGCGGCGACGTGGCGCCGCGCGAAGCCCGGCTCGGCCACCTGCAGGACCGCGCCGAGCCGGGCGAGCGCCGGGTCGGCCTCCGCCTGCGCGGATTCGAGCACCAGCCGGATCGCGTCAACCCGCAGGATCGCGGCCACCTCGCCCTCCAGATCGGCGAGGAAGCTCTCGAAGTCCACCGGGTCGAGCATCCGCAGGACCGCGCGGTGGATCTGGTTCGTCCCGGCGAGGTTCTCGTAGGCCGCCGCGATCACGCTGCGGTGCGTCTCTTCCAGCCGGTCGAGCCGCGCCTCGAGCCGCTCCATCGCGATACCGCGCAGGTCCACGATATTGGCGCCCATCGCGCGTTCGTTGGCGGCGACGATGGCGCGCATCACCTCCGCGTCCTCCAGGATCGTCTCGGGCGCCTCGATCAGCCGCGCGCGCAGCGACGGCTCGATCTGGGCGGGACTCGCTGTGCTGCTCATGCCGGCCTCTTGGTCGTTTCGCGCGACGATAGCACGCGGTCAGAGGATTTTCTGCCCCGTTTTCTCCCAATCCGCCAGGAAGGTGGCGAGGCCCTTGTCGGTGAGCGGATGCGCCGCCATGGCCCGGATCACCGCCGGCGGCGCGGTGGCCACGTCGGCGCCGATCTTCGCGCATTCGGTCATGTGGTTGACCGAGCGGATGGAGGCGGCGAGCACCTCGGTCTCGTAGCCGTGCATGTCGTAGATCTCGCGGATGTCCGAGATCAGCTGCAGCCCGTCGAGGTTGATGTCGTCGAGACGGCCGATGAAGGGCGAGATGAAGCTCGCGCCCGCCTTGGCGGCGAGCAGCGCCTGCGCGGCCGAGAAGCAGAGCGTGACGTTGACCATCCGGCCTTCGCCCGAGAGCGTCTTGCAGGCCTTCAGCCCCTCCCAGGTGAGCGGCACCTTGATCGCGATGTTCCCGGCGATGGTGGCGAGTTCGCGGCCCTCGGCGATCATGCCCTCGGCGTCGGTGGCGACCGTCTCGGCGCTGACGGGGCCGTCGACGAGGGCGCAGATCTCGGCGGTGACCTCGCGGATGTCGCGGCCCGCCTTCATGATGAGCGAGGGATTGGTGGTCACGCCGTCCACCACCCCGAGGGCGTGAAGGTCGCGGATGGCGTCGATGTCTGCGGTGTCGACGAAGAATTTCATGGGGTGTCTCTTTCGCTGCGGCGCGGTTGCGGCTTGGCCTCTGTCGCGCTCGCCTTTACTCCGGTTGCGGCCATGAGCAAAGCCCCGATCCCCGACGCCTTCCCCGAGGGCGCGCGCATCGCCGTGCTGACGACGCAGCCGCTCGGGCGGCCGCTCGACTACCGCGCGCCGGCGGGCGGCGTGCGGGCGGGCGCCTTCGTGGAGGTGCCGCTCGGGCCGCGCAAGGTGCTCGGCGTGGTCTGGGGCGCCGGCACCGGCGAGGTGGCGGCGACGAAGCTCCGCGCGGTGCTGCGCGTGCTCGACGCCGCGCCGATGCGCCCCGAGCTCCGCGCCTTTCTGGAGCGCGCGGCGGACTACACGCTGACGCCGCTGCCGGCGATGCTGCGGCTGGCGACCCGCGCGCCGGGCCTCGGCGATCCGCCGGCGATGCGCCGGCTCTATGTCCCCGGAGAGCGCGCGCCGACACGGCTGACCGATGCGCGCGCCCGCGTGCTCGACGCGCTGGAGGCGGCCACCTCCGGCCTGACGCTGGCCGAGCTCACGGAGGCGGCGGGCGCGTCGGCCTCCGTCGTCAAGGGCCTTGCCGCGCAGGGCGCGGTGGCCGAGATCGCGACGCCGCGCGACGCGCCCTTTCCCCGCCTCGATCCGGAGGCCCGCGGCAAGCCGCTCAGCGCCGATCAGGCGTCGGCGGCGGCGGAGCTCCGCGCGGGCATGGCGTCGGGCGGCTACGCCACCACGCTCCTCAAGGGCGTCACCGGCTCCGGCAAGACGGAGGTCTACCTGGAGGCTGTCGCGGAATGTCTGGCGCGCGGCCGGCAGGCGCTCGTCCTCCTGCCCGAGATCGCCCTGACGGCGGAGTTCCTCGACCGGGTCGAGGCGCGCTTCGGCGCGCGCCCGGCCGAGTGGCACTCCGGCCTGACCATGACCGAGCGCCGCCGCGTCTGGCGCATGGCGGGCGAGGGCGGCGCGCAGATGGTGGTGGGCGCGCGCTCGGCGCTCTTCCTGCCCTTCGCCGACCTCGGCCTCGTCATCGTCGACGAGGAGCACGACAGCTCCTACAAGCAGGAGGAGGGCGTGCTCTACAACGCCCGCGACATGAGCGTCCTGCGCGCCGCGCACGCGGGCGCGCAGGTGGTGCTCGCCTCGGCCACGCCCTCGCTCGAGACATGGGCGAACGTCGAGGCGGGCAAGTATCGCCGGCTCGAGCTCGCCGCGCGCTTCGGCGCGGTGCTGCCCGAGATGCGCGCGATCGACATGCGCGCCGAGGGGCTGCCCGCCGGGCGCTGGATCTCCGAGACGCTGGCGCGCGGGGTGGAGACGCGCATCGCCGCGGGCGAACAGGCGCTCCTTTTCATCAACCGGCGGGGCTATGCGCCGGTCACCCTCTGCCGGGCCTGCGGGCACCAGATCGGCTGTCCCGACTGCGACGCGCGGCTCGTCGAGCACCGCTTCCTGAAGCGCCTCGTCTGCCACCAGTGCGGGGAGTCGATCCCGAAACCCGACGCCTGCCCCGAATGCGGCAAGGAGGAGAGCCTCGCCGCCATCGGCCCGGGCGTCGAGCGCCTCGCAGAGGAGGCGCAGGCGCGCTTTCCCGAGGCGCGCCTCGCGGTGCTGAGTTCGGATCTCTTCGCCTCCGCCCGCGCGCTCAAGGCCGAGATCGCGGCCATCGCCGAGGGCGGCGCCGACATCGTGATCGGCACGCAGCTGGTGGCCAAGGGGCACAACTTCCCGCTCCTGACGCTCGTCGGCGTGATCGACGCCGACCTCGCGCTGCACGGCTCGGACCTGCGCGCGGCCGAGCGCACGTTTCAGCTCATGCGGCAGGTGGCGGGCCGCGCCGGGCGCAGCGGCAAGCCGGGCGTCGCCATGCTGCAGACCCATCAGCCCGACCACCCGGTGATCCGCGCCATCCTCGCCGGCGACGAGGAGGGGTTCTGGCGGGCCGAGGCCGCGGCGCGGCAGGCGGCCGGCATGCCGCCCTACGGCCGCCTCGCGGGGGTCATCCTGTCGGGGCCGGAGCCCGAGCCCGTCTTTCAGCTCGGCCAGGCGCTCGCCCGCGCG
The DNA here is from genome assembly GCF_041685465.1 of Rhodosalinus sp. Lineage (NCBI taxonomy): Bacteria > Pseudomonadati > Pseudomonadota > Alphaproteobacteria > Rhodobacterales > Paracoccaceae > Rhodosalinus > Rhodosalinus sp. Next base: position 4,152 of record NZ_JAWLFS010000211.1, read on the forward strand.
GACGGGCCGCTGCGCCGCATCGGGGCGGAGGTCTGGGGCCCCGCGCCCGCGCCCATCGCGCGCATCCGCGGCCGGCACCGGGTGCGGCTGCTCGTCAAGGCCGCGAAGGGGGCGCCGCTTCAGCCCGCGCTCGCCGAGTGGATCGCGCAGGTCGAGGTGAAGGCACCGCTCCGCCTCGCCGTGGACATCGACCCGCAGAGCTTCTTCTGACCGTGCCGCGACGGTGTCCGCCGGTCACGGTCGGCCCGCCCCTCAGGCCGCCGCGGCGGCGGCCCGCTGGTCCACGAGAAGGTCGGTGAGCATCGCGCCGATCCACATGCAGAAGAGCGCGGTCCAGGCGGTGGCGGCGAAGATCGAGCCGCCGGTGACGCCCGCGCCGATCGCGCAGCCGCCCGCGAGCATGCCGCCGAAGCCCATCATCGCCGCGCCGGTCATCGCCTTGCGCATGTTCACCTCGTTCTCGAAGCCCTGGAACTTCAGCTCGCCCGCCCACCATGCGGCGAGGAAGGCGCCGAGGAAGACGCCGGGCACGAGGCCGATGTCGAAGCCGAGCACCGGGTTGCGCTCCATGGTGAACATCAGCGTCCCCGCCGAGGGGCCGGTGAAGGTGACGCTCTCGACCGTCACCGGGTCGAAGGCCACCTGCGCGAGCGAGAAGGTCAGCCAGTAGCCGACGGCGACGGAAAATCCCACGCCCGAGGCGAAGATCAGCCGCGCGGGCCCGATGCGGTTGCGCCGCGCGAGGTCCAGCGCGAGCGCGGCGAAGCCGACGCCGAGCGCCACGCCGCCCCAGTCGGGCATTCCGGTCGCGTTCAGCAGGTTCACGTTCTGCCCGCCCTCGGTCACCCAGAGCCCCGCGATCCGGTCGCGCAGCGGCGAGAGCCAGCCTGCGAGGCTCATCTGCGCGACCACGGCGAAGATCAGCCCCGAGACGACCGAGCGCAGGTTGCCCGTCGCCGCCAGCACGAGAAGCCGACCCGAGCAGCCCCGCGCGAGCACCATGCCCGCGCCGAAGAGCAGCCCGCCGACGATGGCGCCGGACCAGCTGCCGGGCACGGCGAGCATCCGCGCGTCCTCGGGCCGCATGAGCCCGGCGAGCGAGGCCGCCTGCACCCAGAAAAGCGCGGTCGAGAAGGTCAGGAGCCAGACCGCCACCTTGTCGCCCATGGCGCCGCGCGCGAACTCCACGGTCGCCGCGCGCAGGCAGAAGCGCGAGCGCTGTGCCGC
>NZ_JAWLFS010000016.1:0-21866 GCF_041685465.1 Rhodosalinus sp.
GTAGTCCTCGGCATAGCTCATCGTCGTCCTCCTCCCGGGTCTTTCGCGCGCCTTTTCGCGGTTTACGCGCCGTCGCGGGCGGCGTCCAGCATGGAGGCGGTTCCGAGGTCGTGATACTCTTCCAGAATTTCCGGTACCGGAGGTCGGGCGTTCTTGAGCACTGAAACAGCCCTTTGGGGCGGCCGCAGGCCTGCGCCGGCCGCAGCGCAGCCCTTGGGCGGTGCGCCGGGCTTTCCAACGCCGCGCGTGCCACCACTGCGCCGCGCCTTGAACCGTGCCGATGCCGGGCGCAGGGTCGCACCGCCACGGAGGACACCGAATGACCCACCGTTTCCGGCTCCGCGTCTACTACGAGGACACCGACTTCGGCGGGATCGTCTATTACGCCAACTACCTGAAGTTCATCGAGCGCGCGCGCAGCGAGTGGGTGCGCGAGCTGGGTCTCGACCAGCGGGCGATGAAGGCGGAGGCGGGCACCGTCTTTGCCGTGCGGCGCATCGCGGCGGAGTATCTGAGCCCCGCGCGCTTCGACGATCTGCTGGATGTCGAGACGGAGGTGCTCTCCGCCCGCCCCGCGCGGATGACCCTGCGCCAGCGGGTGCTGCGCGACGGCGCGGTCCTTTTCGACTCCGAGGTGGAGCTGGTGGCCATCGGGCCGTCGGGGCGGCCGGTGCGCCTGCCGGAGGCGCTGCGCGCACGCGGGGCGCCGCCGCCGGCGTGAACCCGCGGATGGCACGGCGCGCACACACGGTTGTGTTGGCCTTGGCGTGTCAAATCGGCTAAAGATGGCGAAAAGACGCCGCGCCGCGCTCCCACCCGGGCGCGAGGGCGGTCGAGGCAGGCCGGTGCGGCGGTGTCGCGCTGCAAGAACAGAACGAGCAGGCGGAATGGAAACGGAAGCTCTGGCGCTCGCGCAGGAGATGGATTTCTCCATGTGGGGGCTTTTCGCACGCGCGACGCTCACGGTGAAACTCGTGATGGTCGTGCTGGTCCTGGCGTCCTTCTGGGCCTGGGCGATCATCATTCAGAAACTCATCGCCTACCGCGCCGCGCGGGCCGAGGCACGCCGCTTCGACGCCGCCTTCTGGTCGGGCGAGCCGCTCGACGAGCTCTATGCGTCGCTCGGGCCCGAGCCGTCGGGCCGCGCCGAGCGCGTCTTCGCCGCCGGCATGGGCGAGTGGCAGCGCAGCCACACGACCGACGGCGGGCTGATCGCCGGCGTGCAGTCGCGCATCGAGCGCAGCATGGACGTGGCCATCGCGCGGGAATCCGAGGAGTTGCAGAAGGGGCTGCCGGTGCTGGCGACGGTGGGCTCCACCTCGCCCTTCATCGGGCTTTTCGGCACCGTCTGGGGCATCATGCACGCCTTCATCCAGATCGCCGAGGCGGGTAACACCAACCTCGCCGTGGTCGCGCCGGGCATCGCCGAGGCGCTGCTGGCGACCGGCCTCGGGCTGCTCGCGGCGATCCCGGCGGTGATCTTCTACAACAAGCTCTCGGCGGATGCCGACCGGATCACCGCGGGCTACGAGGCCTTCACCGACGAGTTCGCCACCATCCTCAGCCGCCAGCTGGACGGGTGAGGCGATGGGCGCAGGGGTCACCCAGAAGGCCGAGATGCCGCGCCGCGGGCGGGGCCGCCGCCGCCGCGCGGTGCCCATGGCCGAGATCAACGTCACGCCCTTCGTGGACGTGATGCTGGTGCTTCTGATCATCTTCATGGTCGCCGCGCCGCTGATGACGGTCGGCGTGCCCGTCAACCTGCCCGAAAGCGCGGCGCGGTCGCTGCCCACGCCGGAGGAAGAGCCGCTGACCGTCACCATCACCGGGGAGGGCACCGTCGCGATCCAGACCACCGAGGTGCCCACCGAGGAGCTCATCCCCCGGCTGCGCGCCATCGCCGAGGAGCGCGAGAGCCCGCAGATCTACCTGCGCGCCGACGGCGGCGTGCCCTACGCCCGCGTGATGGAGGTGATGGGCGCGCTGAACGCCGGCGGCTTCGACCGGATCGGACTGGTGACCGAAAGCGGTGGGCCGCGCCTCGGCGCGGAGGAGTGAGGGGCCGCGCGTGCATGTCGGGCATTACATCTCCGGCGCGGGGCACATCCTGCTCCTTGGCTGGGCCTTCGTCGGCGGGGCCTTCGAGTCCGAACCGCTGACGATGGAGGTGGCGGAGGTGACGCTGATGACGGGCGAGGAGTATGCCGCGCTCGTCGAGCCCGGTGCCGCGCCCGAGGACGCTGCGCCCGGCGCCGAGACGCCCGAGGCGCCGCAGCCCGCTCCCGAAACGCCCACCCCAGAGGCGCCCGGCGCCGAAACACCGCCCGACCGGCCCGATCCACCGGACGCGGCGCGCGATCCGTCCCCCGACTCGACGCCGGAGCCTCCCGAGCCCCCGGCACCGGAGCCCCCGGCACCGGAGCCCGAGGCGGCCGAGCCCGATCCGGCCCCGGAGCCCGCGCCGCCCCCCGATACGCCGACGCTCGTGCCGGACGAGACGCTGCGCCCGAGTGCCCGCCCGGCCGACCGGGTGGCCCCGACCCCGGCGCCTCCCGCGCCGCCCGAGGCGGAGACTGCGCCCGACCCCGCGCCGAGTGCCGAGCCGGCCCCGGAGGCGCCGCCCGCCCCGGAGGAGCCGCCCGCGGCGCCCGAGGAGGCGGCCCCCGAGATCGTCACCGAGGCCGAGGAGGCGCCCTCGGGCGCGCCGCGCGCCTCCCGTCGCCCGCCGTCCCGCCCCGCCGCGCCATCCGAGCCGGAGAGCGAGACGGAAAGCGAGACGGAGACCGAGACAGCCGAGGCCGCGCCGGAGGAGGCCCCGGCCGACGCGCCGGACGAGGAGACCGACGGGGCGGCGACGCGGGCGGCGGTCGACGAGCTTCTTGCCGAGGCGATGGGCGGCGACGACGAGGCCGCGCCCGACGCGCCGCCGCTCAGCCGCGGCGAGCGCGAGGCGCTGCGCGTCGCGGTACAGCAGTGCTGGGTCGTGGACGTGGGCAGCCGGGCGGCCGACGTGACCGTGACCGTCGGCATGGAGATGAACCCGGACGGGACGGTGGTCGACGGCTCGCTGCGGATGCTCTCGGCCGAGGGGGGCTCGGGCCGGGCGGTGGAGACGGCCTATCAGGCGGCACGCCGCGCGGTGCTGCGCTGCGGGCGCGACGGCTTCGACCTGCCGGAGGAGAAATACGAACGCTGGGAGCGGATCGAGATGGTCTTCGATCCCTCCGACATGCGGTGAGCGCGCCGCCGGCGGCCTTGCGCGGCGTGCCGCGAGCCGCTTGACTGGATACACGGGCCGCGGCACGGGCGGTTAAAGGGAGAGAACGATGATCGATCGGCGAACTCTGCTGGGCGGGCTGGCGGCGCTGCCGGCGCTCGGGATTGCGCGGCCGCTCGCGGCGCAGGACGACGGGCCGCTGCGCATCGATATCACCGAGGGCGTGATCGAACCCATGCCCTTCGCCGTGCCGGACTTCGTCACCGAGAGCGGCGGCGACACGGACTGGGGACGGCGCCTCGCCCGGGTGGTGGGCGCCGATCTGGCCGGCACGGGGCTCTTCCGCGAGATCCCGCAGGATGCCCATATCGCCACGATCACCAGTTTCGCCTCGCCCGTGGCCTTCGCCGACTGGCGCGCGGTGAACGCGCAGGCGCTCGTCACCGGGGCGGTGACGGTGCAGGGCGACCGGATCGAGGTCAAGTTCCGCGTCTGGGACGTGGTCGCGGGCGCCGAGCTCGGAGACGGGCTGCGCTTCCAGGGCACCACCGAGAGCTGGCGGCGCATGGCGCACAAGGTGGCCGACGCCGTCTATTCGCGGATCACGGGCGAGGACGGGTACTTCGACAGCCGCGTCGCCTTCGTTTCCGAAAGCGGGCCGAAGGGCGAGCGGCGCAAGCGCCTCGCGGTGATGGACTACGACGGCGAGAACGTGCGCTACCTGACCGATGGCGATTCCCTCGTGCTCGCGCCGCGTTTCTCGCCCACCGGCGACCGGCTGCTTTACACCAGCTACGAGACGGGCCGGCCGCGAATCTACCTGCTCGACGTCGGCTCCGTCTCGCGGCGCGCGCTGCCCACCCGGGAGGGGGCGACGGCCTTTTCCCCGCGGTTCAGCCCGGACGGGCGCCAGGTGCTCTACTCGCAGGCCGCGGGCGGCAACACCGACCTCTGGCGGCTCGACATCGCGAGCGGACGGACCGAGCGGCTGACGCGCGCGCCCTCGATCGAGACGGCGCCGAGCTATGCGCCGGACGGCTCCCGCATCGTCTTCGAGAGCGACCGCTCGGGCGGGCAGCAGCTCTACGTCATGCAGGCCGAGGACGGCAGCCCGCGCCGGATCAGCTTCGGGCAGGGGCGCTACGGCACGCCGGTCTGGTCGCCGCGCGGCGACCGGATCGCCTTTACCAAGCAGGCGTCCGGCCGCTTTCACATCGGCGTGATGCGTCCCGATGGCTCCGACGAGCGGCTCCTGACGGCGAGTTTCCTTGACGAGAGCCCGACATGGGCGCCGAATGGTCGCGTCCTCATGTTCAGTCGCGAGACGCAGGGCGAGCGCGGCACCTCGGCGCTCTATTCCGTGGATGTCTCGGGGCGGAACCTGCAGCGGGTGCCGACGCCCTCGGGCGGATCGGACCCGTCGTGGGGCCCGCTTCAGTCCTAAGGCGGCTTTCGCGCGCGCGGCGCGCTGTGGTATCGACATCGTGACGGACCCGCGCGGGCAAAAGGCGCGGCAGGGCAGGAGAGACCGGGCATGACAGGACTTGGCAAGGTGGCGCTGATCGCGGGGGCCCTGGCCCTCGCCGGATGCGCGGATCAACGGTTCGGCGCGGGCGCCGGCATGGGGGGCGACGATGCGGCCGGGGCTGCGGCCGGTGCGGACGCCGGCAGCGCCTCGGATCCCACGAGCGAGGCCTTCTTCCAGGAAACCGTGGGCGACCGCGTGTTTTTCGCGGTGGATGAGTCCACGCTTTCCGCCGAGGCCGAGACGGCGCTCGACCAGCAGGCCGAGTGGCTGATGGCCAACAGCGACTTCGACGCGACCATCGAGGGGCACGCCGACGAGCGCGGCACGCGCGAGTACAACATCGCGCTCGGCGATCGGCGCGCCAACGCGGTGCGCGACTACCTCGTGAGCCGTGGCGTCGCGCCGAACCGGTTGACGACGCTCAGCTACGGCAAGGAGCGACCGGTCGCGCTCTGTTCCGACGAAAGCTGCTATTCGCAGAACCGCCGCGCGGTGACCGTGCTGGCGCTCGGCGCGGGGGTCTGACGGGATGCGGCGTGCGGTTGCGGCCGGGTGGGGCGCGCTGCTGGCGCTCGCGCTGGCGTTCGGCGCGCCGCTGGCCGCCCAGGACGACTCGACGGAGCGTGAGCGCACGCTCGCCGATGTGCGCCAGGATCTGAACGTCCTCTACGTCGAGATCCAGCGCCTGAAGCGCGAGCTCTCGACGACGGGCGGGCCGTCCGTCGCGACCGGCGAAGGGGCGCTCCTCGACCGGGTGGACGCGATCGAGGGCGCGCTCCGGAGCCTCACCGCGCGCACCGAGGAACTCGAGCACCGTGTCGAGCGCATCGTCGAGGATGGCACGCAGCGGATCGGCGATCTGGAATTCCGCCTCGTCGAGCTCGAGGGCGGCGACATCAGCCAGCTCGAGGAAACGACGACCCTCGGCGGAGAGGCCGAGGGCGAAGATCGGGCGTCCGCGTCCGCGTCCGATCCGGCGCCGGAGGCGGCCGGCCCGCAGTTCGCCGTGGGCGAGGAGGCGGACCTCGAGGCGGCCGAGACCGCGCTGGAGGCGGGGGAGGCCGAGCGCGCCGCTGCGCTCTTCCGCACCTTCCGCGACGATTATCCCGGCAGCCCGCTGGCGCCGCGCGCCGCGCTCGGCCTCGGCCGCGCGCTGGAGGCGGCGGGCGACACCCGCGAGGCGGCCCGGGTCTGGCTCGACGGGTTCTCGGCATCCCCGGATTCGGAGGTGGCGGACGAGACGCTTTTCCGGCTCGGCGATGCCCTGGCCGAGCTCGGGCAGACGGACGCGGCCTGCCCGATCCTCGCCGATGTGGGCGTGCGGTTTCCGGACTCCGCCTTCGCGGCGGAGGCGGAAACCCGGCGCGAGGAGTTGTCCTGCCCGTGACGCTCGACCGGCGGGCGGTCGCCACGCTCGACCGGCTCCTGCCGGACCCCCCGCCGCGGCTGGGGGTCGCCGTCTCGGGCGGTGGCGACAGCATGGCGCTTCTGCACCTCTGCCACGCCTGGACCGAGGCGCGTGGCGTCGCGCTCGCCGCGATCACGGTCGATCACGGCCTGCGCCCGGAGGCAGCCGCCGAGGCCGCGCTCGCCGCGCAGGCCTGTGCGGGCCTCGGGGTCGCGCACGAAACACGGGCCTGGGCCGACTGGAACGGGCGCGGCAACCTTCAGGATGCGGCCCGGCGCGCGCGGCGCGCGCTCATCGCCGACTGGGCGGCAGAGTGGCGCGTCGGGGCCGTGGCGCTTGGTCACACCCTCGACGATCAGGCCGAGACCGTGCTCATGCGGCTCGCCCGCGGCTCCGGGGTGGACGGGCTTTCCGGCATGGCGCAGGCGTCGCGGGACCACGGCACGCTCTGGCTGCGCCCGCTTCTCGGCGAACGGCGCGCGGCGCTGCGCGACTGGCTGCGGCGCCGCGACATTCCCTGGGCCGAGGACCCGTCGAATGCCGACGACCGCTTCGCGCGGGTGCGGGCGCGCGCGATCCTCGAGGCCTGCGCGCCGCTCGGCCTCGACGCCGGGCGCCTCGCGCGCACGGCCGACGCCATGCGCCGCGCGCGCGAGGTGCTCGGCGCGGCGGCGGCCGATCTCGCCGCGCGGGCCGCCGAGGTGACGGCCGGGGCGGTGGCGCTCGATCGCGCCGCGCTCGCCGCCGCGCCCGAGGAGACGCGCCTGCGCCTGATCGCGGCGGCGGTCGGGCTCATCGGTGGCCGTGCCTACCGCCCGCGTCTCGACGCGCTGGAGGCGCTCGCGGAGGCCGGCACGGGGACGCTCGCCGGCTGCCGCGCGGTGACCGCGGACGGGTGGCTCTGGATCGCGCGGGAGGCCGCGGCGGTCGCCGATCTCGTCGCCCGCCCGGGCAAGGTCTGGGACGGTCGCTGGCGCGTCACGGGGCCGCGGGACGACGTTTCGGTCGCCGCGCTCGGCCCCGACGGCCTCGCGCAGTGTCCGGGGTGGCCCGCGACCGGGCTTCCGGCCGCGGTGCTGGAGGCGAGCCCGGCGGTGCGCGACGGGGCCGAACTGGTCGCCGCGCCGGTGGCGGCACCTCGCGTCGGGGCGACGGCGGGCTGGCGGGCGGAGCCCGTCCTCGCGGACTGCGACCTCGCCGCGCGGCTGTCCGCGCATTGATCCGGCCGCGCCGATTTCTATGTTAGGAGGGACCGTGCCGTGCTAGGCACGGTCTTGGATTTTACAGGAGTGTTCCCTTGGGCAACGCACGCAACATCGCCTTCTGGGTGGTTCTGTTCCTCCTGATCCTGGCGCTCTTCAATCTCTTCTCCGGCGGCAACTCCACCATGCAGAGCCGCGAGATGAGCTACACGGAGTTCGTCGAGTCGGTCGAGAACAACAACGTCAGCGCCGCCACCATCGACGGCGAGCGAATCCGCTTCCGCGGCAACGACGGCAACGACTACGTCGCCGTGAAGCCCGAGGACGCGCAGGTGACCGAACTCTTGATGGACAACAGCGTGGAGATTCGCGCCGAGGTGCAGGAGCAGTCGGGCTTCCAGACCTTCCTTCTCTCGCTTCTTCCCTTCCTCCTGCTGATCGGCGTCTGGATCTACTTCATGAACCGGATGCAGGGCGGCGGCCGCGGCGGGGCCATGGGCTTCGGCAAGTCGAAGGCCAAGATGCTGACCGAGAAACATGGCCGCGTCACCTTCGACGACGTGGCCGGCATCGACGAGGCCAAGGACGACCTCGAGGAGATCGTCGAGTTCCTGCGCAACCCGCAGAAGTTCTCGCGCCTCGGCGGCAAGATCCCGAAGGGCGCGTTGCTCGTCGGCCCGCCGGGCACCGGCAAGACGCTTCTGGCGCGCGCCGTCGCGGGGGAGGCGGGTGTGCCCTTCTTCACCATCTCGGGCTCCGACTTCGTCGAGATGTTCGTCGGTGTCGGCGCCAGCCGTGTGCGCGACATGTTCGAGCAGGCCAAGAAGAACGCGCCCTGCATCGTCTTCATCGACGAGATCGACGCGGTGGGCCGCTCGCGCGGCGCCGGCTACGGCGGCGGCAACGACGAGCGCGAGCAGACGCTCAACCAGCTCCTGGTGGAGATGGACGGCTTCGAAGCGAACGAGGGCGTGATCATCGTCGCCGCCACCAACCGCAAGGACGTGCTCGACCCGGCGCTCCTGCGTCCCGGCCGTTTCGACCGCGAGGTGACGGTCCCCAATCCGGACATCAAGGGCCGCGAGAAGATCCTCGGCGTGCACGCCCGCAAGACGCCGCTCGGCCCGGACGTGGACCTGCGCATCATCGCGCGCGGCACGCCCGGGTTCTCGGGCGCCGATCTGGCAAACCTCGTCAACGAGGCGGCGCTGATGGCGGCGCGGGTCGGCCGGCGCTTCGTCACCATGGAGGACTTCGAGAACGCGAAGGACAAGGTGATGATGGGCGCCGAGCGACGGTCGATGGTGCTCACGCCCGAGCAGAAGGAGAAGACCGCCTACCACGAGGCCGGTCACGCCATCGTCGGCATGACGCTGCCGCAGTGCGACCCGGTCTACAAGGCGACGATCATTCCGCGCGGCGGCGCCCTCGGCATGGTGGTCTCGCTGCCGGAGATCGATCGGCTGAACTGGCACAAGTCGGAGTGCGAGGAGAAGCTCGCCATGACGATGGCCGGCAAGGCGGCCGAGATCATCCACTACGGCGAGGAGATGGTCTCCAACGGGCCGGCGGGCGACATCCAGCAGGCGAGCGCGCTGGCGCGCGCGATGGTGCTGCGCTGGGGCATGTCCGAGAAGGTGGGCAACATCGACTATGCCGAGGCGCACGAGGGCTATTCCGGGCAGACTGCCGGCCTGTCGGTTTCGGCGCACACCAAGGAACTGATCGAGGAAGAGGTGAAGCGCATCGTCTCGGAGGCCTATGAGCGTGCGCACGCCATCCTGAAGGAGCGCAAGGAGGACTGGCAGCGTCTGGCCGAGGGTCTGCTCGAATACGAGACGCTCACGGGTGAAGAGATCAAGCGCGTGATTCGGGGCGAGCCGCCGCATCTCGGCGAAGACGAGGACGACAAGCCCTCCTCCGGCAGCGCGCCCTCGGTCACCGCGATCCCGAAGACCCGGCCGAAGCGCAAGCCGCCGACCGAGCCGGGCCCGGACATGGAGCCGGAACCGACCTGATCCGGCCCCGACGCCGAGACCGCCCCCGAAGCCCGCGCTTCGGGGGCGTTTTTCTGCGCGGTGCTCCGCACCCGCCGCGGGGCCGGCCGCCGAGCGTCCCGCACACCGCGGCACACCGCCGCAACAGCGGCGGGAAATGTCGGAAACACGCGTTGGCGCTGCCCGCACGCGCGGTATAGGCGGGGACGAGACGCGCCCGCAGACGCCGCCAAACCCCAAGGGACGGACATGAGCCACAAATCCGACATCGAGATCGCCCGCGAGGCTTCCAAGCGCCCGATCCAGGAGATCGGCGCGACGCTCGGCATCGGGACTGACGATCTGCTGCCCTACGGCCACGACAAGGCCAAGGTGAGCCAGCCCTTCATCGACGGCCTCGCCGACCGGCCGGACGGCAAGCTGATCCTCGTCACGGCGATCAACCCCACGCCGGCGGGCGAGGGCAAGACGACGACGACGGTGGGCCTCGGCGACGGGCTGACCCGGATCGGAAAGAAGGCCGCGATCTGCATCCGCGAGGCGAGCCTCGGCCCCTGCTTCGGCATGAAGGGCGGCGCGGCCGGCGGCGGCTACGCGCAGGTCGTGCCGATGGAGGAGATGAACCTCCACTTCACCGGCGATTTCCACGCGATCACCAGCGCGCACAACCTGCTCGCCGCGATGATCGACAATCACATCTACTGGGGCAACAAGCTGGATATCGACCAGCGCCGGGTGGTCTGGCGCCGGGTGATGGACATGAACGACCGCGCGCTGCGCGATATCGTCACGAGCCTCGGCGGCGTACCCAACGGCTTCCCGCGGCAGACCGGCTTCGACATCACCGTGGCCTCGGAGGTCATGGCGATCCTCTGCCTCGCCTCCGACCTTGCCGACCTGGAGCGCCGGCTGGGCGAGATCATCGTGGCCTACGCCCGCGACAAGGCGCCGATCACCTGCCGCGACATCGGCGCGGACGGGGCGATGGCGGTGCTCCTGAAGGACGCGATCCAGCCCAACCTCGTGCAGACGCTGGAGAACACCCCGGCCTTCGTGCACGGCGGCCCCTTCGCCAACATCGCCCATGGTTGCAACTCGGTCATGGCGACGAAGACGGCGCTCAAGCTCGCCGACTACGTGGTGACCGAGGCGGGCTTCGGCGCCGACCTCGGCGCCGAGAAGTTCATGGACATCAAGTGCCGCAAGGCCGGTATCGCGCCTGACGCCGTGGTGGTCGTGGCCACCGTCCGCGCGATGAAGATGAACGGCGGCGTCGCCAAGGCCGACCTCGGGGCCGAGAACGTCGCTGCGGTGGAAGCGGGCTGCCCGAACCTCGTCCGGCACATCGAGAACGTGAAGAGCTTCGGCGTGCCGGTCGTGGTCGCGATCAACCACTTCGCCGGCGACACCGAGGCCGAGATCGAGGCGGTGAAGGCCCATGTCGCGGAGCAGGGGGCCGAGGCGGTGCTCTGCAAGCACTGGGCGCAGGGATCCGCCGGTGCCGAAGACCTCGCGGAGCGCGTCGTCGCGCTCGCCGACGGCGCGGCGAATTTCGCGCCGCTCTACCCGGACGACATGAGCCTTCTCGAAAAGATCGAGACCGTCGCCACGCGCATCTACCGCGCCGACGGCGTGGTGGCCGACGCCAAGGTGACCCGCCAGCTCGGGGAGTGGCAGGCCGCGGGCTTCGGCCAACTGCCCGTCTGCATGGCCAAGACGCAGTACAGCTTCACCACCGACCCGACCGTGCGCGGCGCGCCCACGGGATTCACCATCCCGGTGCGCGAGGTGCGGCTCTCGGCCGGTGCGGGATTCGTCGTGGCGATCTGCGGCGAGATCATGACGATGCCGGGCCTGCCGTCCGCCCCCGCGGCGGAGGCGATCCGGCTCAACGAGGCGGGCCACGTCGAGGGGCTGTTCTGAAGCGGGCGTGGGCCTGCAGGCGCTGATGCAGGCGCGCAGGGAACCGCCCGCCCGGGGCGTCGAGCCCCGGCCGGGCGGGCCTCCGGCGGGGATATTTGGACCAAGAAGAAGGCTCGGACGCGGATCGGAGGCAGGGCGCGCGCCCGCAGGCGCCGCGGGCCGGCCATCCGGCGGGCGCCGAGCGTGGGGGACGACATGACGGCGGAGATCATCGACGGCAAGGCCTTCGCGGCGCGGCTGCGCGGCGAGGTGGCGGAGCATGTGGCGGCGCTCGACCGCGAGCACGGGATCACCCCCGGGCTCGCCGTGGTGCTGGTGGGCGAGGATCCGGCGAGCCAGGTCTACGTGCGCAACAAGCACAGGCAGACGCTCGAGGTCGGCATGCAGAGTTTCGAGCATCGCCTGCCCGGCGAGACGCCGGAGGCGGAGCTTCTCGACCTTGTCGGGCGGCTGAACGGCGACCCGGCGGTGAATGGCATTCTCGTGCAGCTGCCGCTTCCCGATCACATCGACGCCGAGAAGGTGATCGCCGCCATCGATCCCGCGAAGGACGTCGACGGCTTCCATGTCTCCAACGCCGGGCGGCTGGCGACCGGGCAGGCGGCGCTCGTGCCCTGCACGCCGCTCGGATGCCTGATGCTGCTGCGCGACCGGCTGGGCTCGCTCGCGGGGCGCGAGGCGGTGGTGGTCGGGCGATCGAACATCGTGGGCAAGCCGATGGCGCAGCTCCTGCTGCGCGAGAGCGCGACCGTGACGATCGCGCATTCGCGCACCCGCGACATCGAGGCGGTCGTGCGCCGCGCCGAGATCGTGATCGCCGCCGTCGGGCGGCCGCGCATGGTGACGGGCGACTGGCTCCGGCTCGGCGCGACGGTGATCGACGTCGGGATCAACCGGGTCGAGGACCCGGAGACGGGCAAGACACGTCTTGTCGGCGACTGCGATTTCGAGAGTTGTTCGGCCGTGGCCGGCGCGATCACCCCGGTCCCCGGCGGCGTCGGTCCGATGACGATCGCCTGCCTGCTCGCCAACACGCTGACCGCCACCTGCCGCGCGGCGGGCCTGCCGGCGCCGGAGGGGCTCACGGCCTGAGGGCTGGTGCGCGCGCGCGCCGGGTCCGGGCGGGTGCGTGGACCCGCGCACCCTGCGGATCGTGCGAGGCGGTGGTCCAGTGGCGGGCGGCCGGGTGCGCGGTCCGCGTGGCCGGTGGTGCATCCCGGCGCGGCGTCACCCGGCGGGCGCGGCGGGGACCATCGTGCCCTGCAGGAGCGCGACCGCGTGGCGCGTCCCGTCCCGCTCCGCCTCCACCTCGGCGGTGACGATGACGAGGCGGCGGCCCGGCTTCACGACGCGGCCCGTGGCGATCAGCCGGTCGCCCGCGCCGGGGGCGAGCAGGTTGATCTTGATCTCGGCGGTGAGAACCTCGCTCCCCTCGGGCAGGAGTGTGAGCGCGGCGTAGCCCGCGGCGCTGTCGCCGAGGGCGAAGGTGAGCCCGGCGTGGGCGTAACCGTGCTGCTGTCGTGCCGAGGGCAGGATCGGCGCCTCGATCACCGCGCGGCCCGGCGCGAGCTCGGTCATCTCGGCGCCGAGCGTCTCCATCAGGCTCTGCGCCGCGAAGCTGGTGCGGATCGCCGTCGCGTGCGTCGGGGGGAGGGTCGTCCGGTCGTCCATGCGCGCCCTGTCTTTGCCAAGCGCCGCGAGAGTGACCCGGCCGGCACCCGGGTGCAATCGTGTTCTGCGTGCCCCGAGGCCTCAGGCGCGGGCGCTGCGGCGGGGGTGCATCGGGACAGGCAGGGCACGCGGGCCGGTGAGAACGGCGATCGCATCGGGGCGCATGAGCCCCGTGAGCGCCGGGTCATCGCAGGCGAGCCCGCCGGTGTAGGTGCCGTAGGCGGGCAGGATCGCCCGGTCCCGGTCGATCAGGAACGCCTTGCGGGCCACGCGGCCCGCGGCGGTGCCGAGCCGCGCCTTGGGGTGGTAGTGCCCCGAGACTTCGGCGGTGGCCGCGGGCGCCGCGATGTGGCGGAAGGTGAGGGGGCCGATCGCCGCCTCGGCGAGATGCGTGCCGCCGAGGTCCGTCGGCCCCGGGTCATGGTTGCCCGCCACCCAGATCCAGCGCCGGCCGGCCTGCAGCCGGGCGATGGTGGTGCGGGCGGCCTCGGGCAGCGCGCGGGCGGCGGCGTCGTCGTCGAAGCTGTCGCCGAGGCAGACGACCGTTTCCGCCCCCGTGGCGGCGAGATCGGTGTCGAGGCGGGCGAGCGTCTCCGCGGTCTCGTAGGGTGGCAGGGCGGCGCCGCCGCGGCGGGCGTGGCGCTCGGCCTTGCCGAGATGCAGGTCCGCGACGCAGAGCAGCCGCAGCGCGGCCCACCAGAGCGCGCCGGAGGGCAGGGCGCAGAGCGCGGCACCTGCGAGCGTGAAGGCGTGACCGTTCATGCAACGTTCCGTGCCCCGAGCGCGCGTCGCTGGCAAGGGGGCGAAAAATCTTCCTCCGAAGATTTTTCACCGCGGCGCGCCGGGACTGCGATTTCTCGTCCGAAAAATCGCGGGCTCAGGCGGGCAGGCCCGCCTCGGCCATGAGCGCAGCGGCGGCCTCCTCGGCGAGGCGTTCGCGGCCCGCGCCCTCGACCGGGACGCGGCCGGCTTCCAGAAAGAGCGGCGCGGCCAGCGGCGTGATGCGCTCCAGCGCCACGTGGTCGATGCGGCCGGCAACGCGCGCGCACATCTCGCGGACGCGGTCGAAATCGACGAGCCCGCGCATCGCCTCGGTGCGGGTGATGCCCAGCATCAGGTGGTCGGGGTCGTATTTGCGCAGCGTGTCGTAGAGGATGTCCGAGGAGAAGGTCGCCTGTTTGCCGGATTTCCTCGCCTGCGGCGTGTTGCGCTCGATGAGCCCGGCGATGGTGGCCGAGGCGCGGAAGGTGCGCTTCATCACAGCGTTTGCCGCGAGCCAGCGCTCGAGCCCCGCCTCGAGCGCCGCGATCTCGAAGAGCGGCGCGGGGTCCGGCACCGCCTCCAGCCCCCAGATCAGCGTGGCGTAGTCGGTGGAGACGAAGCCGAGCGGCGCGAGGCCCATTTCCTCCATCCGTTTCGTGAGCAGGAGGCCGAGTGTCTGTTGCCCGTTCCGGCCCGCGAAGCCGTAGGCGACGAGGTGCTGGCGGCCTTCGTGGGGGAAGGTCTCGATCAGCAGCCGGTCGGGCGCGGGCAGGCGCGAGACGCGGCGCTGGAGTGCCAGCCAATCGGCGGTGTGTGCGGGAAGTTCGGGCCAGGCGTCCTGCCCGAAGAGGCGCAGGATGCGTGCCGAAAGCTGCGTCGAGGTGGCGAACTTGGTGCCGTTGAAGACGGCGATCTTCGGCGTGGTGCGGGCCGAAGGCGAGACTTCGACGGTCAGCTCGCGCAGGCCGTCGTAGCGCACGATGCGGCCGCCGATCAGGAAGGTGTCGCCGGGGCTGAGCGAGGCGGCGAAGCCCTCTTCCACCTCGCCGAGCGTCGGGCCGCGGCCGCGCATGCGCACCTTGAGCGTGTCGGTGTCCTGGATCGTGCCGATGTTCATGCGGATGCGCTGCGCCGCGCGCGGGTCGCGCAGGTGCCAGCGGCCCGCCGCGTCCTGCTTCAGCCGCTGCCAGCGGTCATAGGCCCGGAGGGCATAGCCCCCCGTTGCCGCGAAATCGAGGCAGGCGTCGAAATCCGCCCGCGAGAGGCCCGCGTAGGGCCCGGCGCGGCGCACTTCCTCGTAGAGCGTGTCGGCCTCGAACGGTCCGGCGCAGGCGGCGATCAGGATATGCTGGCAGAGCACGTCGAGCGGCCCCGGCCCACGCGGCTCGCCGTCGAGGTCGTGGTCGCGCACGGCCTGCAGCGCGGCCTGGCATTCGACCACCTCGAAGCGGTTCGCCGGTACGAGAAGCGCCTTGGACGGCGCGTTGTAGCGGTGGTTCGCCCGTCCGATCCGCTGCACCAGCCGCTTGACGTTCTTGGGCGCGCCCACCTGGATCACGAGGTCCACGTCGCCCCAGTCGATCCCGAGGTCGAGCGAGCCGGTGCAGACGACGGCGCGGAGCTGGCCGGCGGTCATCGCCGCCTCGACCTTCTCGCGCTGCGCGCGGTCGAGGCTGCCGTGGTGGATGCCGATGGGTAGGGCGTCGTCGTTGGCGAGCCAGAGGGTGTGAAAGAATATCTCCGCCTGCGCGCGGGTGTTGTGGAAGATGAGCGTGGTGCGGTGCGCCCGCACGGCCTCCAGCACCTCCGGGATCGCGTAGCCGCCGCCGCCGCCCGCCCAGGGGGGCGCGGCGCGGGTGCGCATCATCCGGATGTCCGGGTCGGGGCCCGGGTCGGCCTCGACCACCCGGGCGGGTGCGTCCGCGCGGGCAAGGAACCGGGCGAGCGCCGGCGGATCCTCCACCGTCGCCGAAAGCCCGACGCGGCGCAGGCCGGGCGCGAGGCTCTCCAGCCGCGCCAGCGCGAGCATCAGCTGATCGCCCCGCTTCGAGTCGGCGAGGGCATGGATTTCGTCCACGATCACGCGCTCGAGCCCGGCGAAGATGCGCGGCGCGTCCTCGTAGCTCGTCAGCAGGGCCAGGCTTTCGGGCGTCGTCAGCAGGATATGCGGCGGGTCGGCGCGCTGCCGGCGTTTCTGCGTGTAGGAGGTGTCGCCGGTGCGGTCCTCGACCCGGATGGGCAGGCCCATCTCCTCGATGGGGCGGGTCAGGTTGCGCCGGATGTCCGCGGTGAGCGCCTTGAGCGGCGAGACGTAGAGCGTGTGCAGCCCTTCGTGTCCGCTGCTGGCGAGCTCGGCGAGCGACGGCAGGAACCCCGCCAGCGTTTTGCCGCCACCCGTGGGGGCCACGAGCAGCAGTGCGGGCGCCTCGGCACGCGCGAGCATCTCCTGCTGATGCGGATGGATGTCCCAGCCGCGGGTGGCGAACCAGTCCGAAAAGAGCGGGGGCAGGGCGGTCATGCGCCTCATCTAGCAGAGCCGCCGCCCGTGGGGAGGGGGCCGTGGCCCCGCCCGCTCAGTTCACGATGATCTCGTCGCGCACGAACATGTTGGCCCAGGCCCGGTCGATCAGGTCGGGCGTCATCTGGTAGGGGATGCCTTCGAAGTCGCAGATCGACAGCATCTGGTCGATCAGGAAGACCGGCTGGTAGTTGGCATAGACGTTGTCGATCGCCGGATACTTCTCCTGGAGGAGGTAGACGAGCGACGCCTCGTCGAGCGGCAGACCCTTCTTGCGCGCGACCAGCGCGAAGATCTTGAGGAAGTTCTCCTGGCTCGGGCCGTCCACCTTGATCTTGAAGAAGATCCGGCGGAGCGCCGCCTGGTCGAAGATCTTGTTCGGGTGGAAATTGGTCGAGAAGATGACGAGCGTGTCGAAGGGCACCTCGAACTTCTCGCCCGACTGCAGGGCGAGGATGTCCTTCTGCTCCTCCAGCGGGACGATCCAGCGGTTGATGAGCGCCTGCGGCGGATCCTTCTGCCGGCCGAGGTCGTCCACGATGAAGATGCCGCCCGTCGCCTTGAGCTGAAGCGGCGCCTGATAGGTGCGCGCGGTCGGATTGTAGACCAGATCGAGCATGTCGAGCGTCAGTTCGCCGCCGGTGATGACCGTCGGGCGTTCGCAGCGGACGTAACGGGTGTCGAAGGTACGGCGCCGGCGCAGGGAGCGCGGATCGTCGGTCTCTTCTTCGGCGGCACTGTGCACGATCGGGTCGTAAACGGTGATGACCTGCCCCTCGTAGGCGATCGCGCGGGGCACGTAGATCCTGTCTCCGAGCGCATCGCGGATGCCGTTCGAAATCGAGCTCTTGCCGTTGCCGGGCGGGCCGTACATCAGGATCGAGCGCCCCGAGCTCACCGCCGGGCCGAGGTGGTCGAGCAGGGCGTCCGGCAGCACGAGATGTCCCATCGCCTGCGTGAGTTGCGCGCGGGTGATCTGGATGTTGCGGATCGACTGGCGCGCCACCTGCTCGCGGTAGACCTCGAGCGGCACGGGCATGGCGCCGTAGTATTCCGACTGCGCCAGCGCGTCGTGCACACGCGCCCGGCCCGCGTCGGTGAGCTGATAGCCCATCTCGCTGGCCGCCGTGGCCGAGAGGGTGCCCGTCGCTTCCAGGAGCTTCTGGCCGCGCGCCAGGTCAACGAGATCCTGCGTGACGTTCACCGGCAGGCAGACGGCGCGGGCGAGCTCGCTCACCAGATCGAGGTTCTTGCGGAACATGGTCTTGAGCAGGATGTCCCGCATCATCACCGTGGGGAGCCGCATCTCCTCGAGGCTGCGGGGCGGGGGCGGCGCCGTGACGGCGGCCGGCGCTTCCATGTTCATGCGGTGTCTCCCTGCTTCGCGTGCCGTTGAGCCGCAGGGATGCCAGCGCCGTGGTCCGTGCGCGGGGCGGAATTGCGACGATTCCGTGACGCCGTGTCAGGCGCCGTGCAGCGCGCCGAGCGCGAGGTAGGCGATCAGCGTCGGGCCGAGCGCGACGCCCATCGGGAAATCCCGCGTGCGCTGCCAGCTCTCCCAGTCGGGGGCGAGGCGGCGCAACGGTGTCGCACGCGCCAGCCTGTGCACGAGGAAGGCCGCGAGCAGGACGGCGGCGAAGAGCGTTGCGACCGCGAGCGCGTCACCCGGCGCCACGAAGGGGGCTGCGGCGGCGAGGAACTTTGCGTCGCCCGCGCCGAGGAGCCCGCCGGCGTTCAGCAGGATCCCGAGCACCAGAACGCCCGCCAGCTGCGCGAGGCGCCACGGGTAGTCCGCGAGCGGCAGCGCCCAGAGCCCGACCACGAGGAAGATCCCCGCGAGCGCCAGATTCGCCTTGTTCGGAATTTTCATCGTGGCGAGGTCGGACCACGCCACATAGAGGCAGACAGGCACCGCGAAGGGCAGGAACCAGAGCGCCGCGCTCGCCGCGATTTCCATCGTCTTCAGCCTTCGAGCGCGGCGAGGCTGCGCGCGGCGGGCTCGAAATGCTGGGGATGCGTGTCGAGCGCGTCGCGGAAGAGCCCCCGCCCGGTGGCCACGTCGCCACGCTTCACCGCGGAAAGGCCGAGCGTGTGAAGGAGCTGCGCTCGTTCGGTCTGCGACATCGGGATGACCGGCAGCGTGTACCGGCCCTGCGCGCCGCGGGCGAGGACGAGGTTGTTCTTCGCCGTGAAGAGATCCCCATCCTCCCGGAGTGCCTGCGAGAAGAGGCGCTCGGCCTCCGCCGGTTCGCCGCGGGTCAGCTTGGAGTATCCCCAGTTGTTCAGCACGCCGGCGGGTTGCGTCGTCAGGCCGACGGCCGTCTCGTAGAAGCTGTCGGCGGTCTCCCAGTCCTCGTTGGCGTCGGCGACCATCGCCTCGAGCCGGTAACGGCGGAAGGTCTCGTGCGTGGGCGGAATCGCGTCGAGCACTTCCTCGGCGCGCTCCCAGTCGTCGTTGCGGATCAGCGCGTCGGCGAGGGAGACCTCGTCCTCCTGCGTGGCTTCCTCATGGGCCGTCACCCGCTCCCACTCGGGCACCGCCTGCGCGTTGCGCCCGGCGCGCACCAGTGACTTGGCGAGGCCGCGGCGCAGGTCGATGCGGTCGGGCTGCTGCTCGGCGGCGCGTGTGAAATAGCGCACCGCCTCGGCCGGGTCGGCCGCGCTCAGCATGACCTCGTTCAGGTTGCTCTCGTCCACGACGTTGATGTCGGCCAGCGCGCGATCGACGTCGTTTCCGCCGGACGGCGCGTTGCAGCCCGCCAGCGCGACGACGCCCGCCGCGCAGAGGGCCACTGTGACAGGGTGGCGCATGTGCCTCGCGTCCCTTGCTGCTCTCGCCTCTCAGGGCACGCGGCGGATCAGGTAATCTGAAGAGCCGCGGCGCACCAGTTTGTAATCTTGTTCTGGTTCGCCATCATACGCCTTTTCGTCAAGCTTAGCGAGGGCGCGGCGCAGATTGTCCCGGATCGCGTCGCTTTCGCCATTGTCGAGGGCATAGGCCTTGCGGAAGATCTGCGCGGCCTCCGCCGTCTCGCCGCGTTCCATCAGAACGACGCCGAGGTTGTTCCAGACTTCGGGCCAGGCCTCGCCGCTGTCGGTGACGCGCCGGAACAGCGTTTCGGCCTGATTGAGCCGCCCGAGCCCGATGTTCGCGGTGCCCATCGCGCTCAGCACGTCTGGCGTGAGCCCGCGCCTGCCGGCGGCGCGGCGGAATGCTTCGAGCGCGAGTTCGTATTCGCGGGCCTGCACGAGACGGTGGCCCGCCACCATGCCGTCCACGCCCTCGCGCGAGGGATCGACCGCGGGGGCATAGGTGCGATCCGGCTCGGGCGCGTCCGCGCAGGCGGCGAGCGTCAGGGTCAGGAGCATCGCCCATGCCCCGCGCGCGATGCCCATGCTCGTGCCTCCCCGGTGAGCGTTCCGTTCAGTTGCCGGCGCTCATTTCTCCGAGCTTGCCCAGATCGACGGCCGACGGCCCGATGAGGATGATCAGCAGGGGCGGTACCGTCAACATCATGGTGGTCAGCGTCATCTTGGTCGGCAGCTTGTTCGCGGCCTCCTCCGCGCGCATCACCCGCTTGTCGCGCATCTCGTCGGCGTAGACGCGCAGCGCCTCGGAAATCGACGTGCCGAAGGTCTGGCTCTGGATCAGGACGGTGACGAAGCTCGAGACGTCCTGCACGCCGCAACGCTCGCCCATGTCGGTCAGCACCGCGGCCTTGTCCTTGCCCGCCTTCATCTCGTGGCTGACGATCTCGAGTTCGTCGGCAAGCGCGGGCGCCGAGGCGCGGAGTTCCTGCGCGACCCGCAGGATCGCCTGATTGAGCGATTGCCCCGCCTCGACGCAGACGAGCAGCATGTCGAGCGCGTCGGGGAAGGATTGCGTGATCTGCTCCTGCCGTTCCTGGATGCGTCGGCTGATCCAGTACTTGGGCAGGAAATAGCCACCCGCGCCGGGGCCGAGGATGAAACCGACCTGCTGCTGCGTCGAAAGGTTGTCGGTGCCCACCACGACCAGCGTGTAGAAGAGCCCGATCGCCAGCCCGATCAGGCCGAGCGCCATCTGTGCGAAGTGAAAGATGCGCACGGCCTCGCGCGTGCGGTACCCGGCCTGAAGCAGCTTGAGCCGCATGTCCGAGAGTTCCTGCGCGTCCTGCGGCTCGAGGAAGGTCGCGTATTTCTTGAGCCGCTCGGCGCGGTTGCGATGGCGCAGGGCAGCCTGACCCTGGGCCGGGCGCTCGCGGGTGCCGGCCGCCTCCGCCTTCAGCTTCTCCATCGGGTCCTTCTTCGCGCCGAGCAGGAAGGGCAGCGTGGCGAGCACGAACGTCAGCCCGACCACCCCGAGCGCGATCGCGGGTCCCATCGGGCCGAGCATGTCGGTGAGCAGCGTGAAAAGCGTGTCCACGGGCGGATCTCCTCAGACCTTGATGTTCACGAGGGCGCGCATGACGAAGAGGTTCGCCACGAGAAAGATGCCGACCACGAAGCAGGCGGGGATGAACCACGGGTGGTCCATCACCTCGTCGTAGTAATTCGGGTCGAGCAGGTTGATCGCGATGAGCGCCACGATCGGGAAGGCCGACAGGAACTTCCCCGACCACTGCGCCTCGGCGGTGATGGCCTTGACCCTGCGGAACAGGCGGAAGCGCGCGCGGATCACCCGTGCCAGCCCGGCCAGGATCTCGGCGAGGTTGCCGCCCGACTGCTGCTGGATGGTGACCGAGACGGCGAGGAAGCGCAGGTCCTGCATGTCGAGCCGTTCCGCCATGTGCTTCAGCGCGTCGCCCACGTCCCGGCCGTAGGTGGCCTCGTCGGCGATGACGCCGAACTCGGTGGCCAGCGGATCCTTGATCTCCTTGGAGACGATCGAGAGCGCGGAGGAGAAGGGATGCCCGACGCGCAGCGACCTGACCATGAGTTCGATCGCGTCGGGAAGCTGTTCCTCGATCAGGGCGAGGCGCTTCTTGGCCTTGGTATTCACCCAGAGATAGACGCCCCCGACACCCATCGCGACCGCGGTGACGATCCGCACTGCGAGCCCGGTTTCGGTGGCCACCGAAAGCCCGAAGAAGGCCATCAGCGAAAGACCCGCCATCACCATGATGAGCTGATTGGGCGTGAACGCGAGCGCGGCCTTCTGCGCCTTGTCGGCGAGCAGCGAGTAGAGCGGGATGGACCGCGAGCGCATGTGCTGGTCCATCTCCTTGCGCAGCGTCTCGAGCACCTCCTCGCGCCGGGTGCCGCCCTGCAGCATCTCCAGCCGCCGGTTCACGCGGCTGTTCAGGCTGATCGATTTGCCGAAGATCGTGAGATAGACGCCCTCCACGAGAAAGAGCACGGCGATGAAGATGGCGCCGTAGATCAGCGGTTCTGCCGAGATGCTCATGGTCTCACTCCGCGGCGATGGGGTCGAAAAGGGTGGCCGGCAGGTCGTAGCCCCACTGCCGGAAGCGATCGGCATAGTGGCTGCGCACGCCGGTCGCGGTGAAATGGCCGATGATCTTTCCGTCCGGCGCGAGCCCCATCCGCTGATAGCGGAAGACCTCCTGCATCGAGATCACCTCGCCCTCCATGCCGGTGACCTCGGTGATCGAGACCATCCGGCGCGAGCCGTCCTGCAGGCGGCTGGCCTGCACGATC
>NZ_JAWLFS010000212.1:0-5356 GCF_041685465.1 Rhodosalinus sp.
GCCTTGCCGGCGGCGTTCTCGATCGGCGTGCCCACGGGCGCCGCGCCCTCGACCTCGACGGTGGCGAGGCCTTTCTTCAGCTCCGTCTTGTGGTGCATCCGCGCGGTGACCTCCTGGCCCACGTAGCAGCCCTTGCGGAAGTCGACACCGTTCAGCCGCTCGAAGCCCGCTTCGAGAACGAAGCTCTCGGGCGTGAGTTCGATACCGCTCTCGGGGATACAGGCCGCGACGCGCACCGCGTCCCAGTCGCTGCCGTCGTCGCCCCCCTCGCTCCCGTAGAGCCGCCAGCCGAGGCGCGGGTCGCGCGGGTCGGCAAAGGCAGTCTCGGGGGCGGGGCCGGTGCCGCGCCGGACCTTCAGCTCCGTTTCCGCGATGTCGACCTTCGCGCGGAGCTTGTAGAGCCTGAGGCGCTTCTGCACGTCCTCCGCGAGCGGCGTCGCCAGATCCATCAGAACCGCGCCGTCCGGCTCGGGCGCAAGAAGGAAATCCGCGATGTACTTGCCCTGCGGCGTGAGAATGGCGGCGTAGACGAGGCCCCCGGCGTCCAGCTTCCGGACGTCGTTCGTCACCAGTCCCTGCAGGAAGTCGCGGGCCTCGTCGCCGGAGATCCTGAGAACCGTTCGGTCCGCACCTGTCGTCGTGGTCATCGCTCCCCCTTTCCGTCGGGAAGAACATAGGCTTCGCGCCGCCGGCGCGAAAGGCGGGTCTACTGGGCCGGCGGCGGCTGCGGTATCATGCCGGACGCACAGGAGGGAGCGCGCCCATGCCCGAGAGACCCGTGCACCGCGTCGAGGACTACACCGGCACCTGCCTCGTGCTGCTCGGCGTCAACCTGTTCTGGATGCTGGTCGCGCTGATGCTGGTGCTCGGGTGGCCGGCCGTGCTGGTCGCCGCCGTCGCGCTCGACGGCGGTATCCGCCGCATCGGCCGCGCCCGCGTCACGGGTTCAGATAGGGCGTCGGGTCCACCCGATCGGTCCCGCGGGTGACCTCGAAATGCAGGAAGGACGGGTCGCCCGCCGCGACGGCCGCGATTCGTTCGCCGCGTGCGACGGTGTCGCCCTTGGCGACCGCGATCTCGGCGAGATTGACGTAGACGGTCAAAAGGTTGTCGGGGTGCTTGATCACCACGATCGCCACGTCCTCGGTGTTCTCGGTCACTGCGGCCACGCGGCCCGCTGCCGCGGCGCGCACCGCGGTGCCGGCCTCGGCGGCGATGGCGATCCCGTTGTTCTCGCCCTTCTCGAAGTCACGGATGATCGGGCCGTCCACGGGCATCGCCATCTCGGCCTGTGCCGTGGTGTCCGTCTGCCCGAGGTCGGGCGCAGGATCCTGCTCGGCCGCCTCCGCGTCCGCGACCGCCGCGTCGGTCGCCGCCGCCGGGTCCTCGTCCGGGCCCGGGCGCGACGCGCTCGGCGGCGGCGGCGTGGGGGAGCCGGTGCCGGGGGGCGGGGTCTCCTCCTCGGTCTCCGCCATCTCGCGGCGCGGCGCCTCGAGCGCGACGGGGATCAGGAGGTACTGGCCTTCGCGCACGCGGAACTCCGGGCCGAGACCGTTCCACTCCGCGAGCGCGCGCACCGAGACGTCGTAGAGCCGCGCGATGGAATAGGCCGTCTCGCCGCGTTCGACCTGGTGGCGGATCGGTTCCTGTCCCGAGGCGTCCTGGCCTGGTGCGTCTTGGTCCGACGCGGTCTGGCCCGGGCCGCTCTGCGCCTCTTCGGGCTGTGCCGTGTCCTCGCCCTCGGGGGCCTCCGTGGCATCCTGCGGTGCCGCGATCCCTGCGACGCCGTCCTCGGCCGCGGGCAACGTTTCCGTCTCGACCTCGGAGGGAGCGGCACTGTCGAGCGCCGGCCCGGCGAGCGCGGCGACATCGAGGCTGCTGCGTCGGTCGGTGCTGTCGGGCTCCGGCACGCGGCTGGGCAGCGCCAGCACCTCGCCCTGACGGAGGGTCGTGTCGGGGTCGACCCCGTTGTGCCGGGCGAGTTCCTCCGCGGGCAGATCGACACGCGCGGCCACGTCGCCGGCCGTGTCGCCGCGACGGGCCACCGCGACCTGGTAATTCGGGTAGGAGATGACGCCACGCCCGTCCGGTTCGGGGCGATCCGCGACCGCGCGCTGCGCGGCGGCGGACGTGTTCAGGCCGGGCGGTCGCAGGTCGACGTCCAGCGTGCCGCCGCAGGCGCCGAGCGCGACGAGGGCAACGCCGGCGAAGAGGGCACGCCGGGTGGACGGAGTGGGCGCAGTCATCGCTCGATATCCCTCGTTGCGCGCCCCTTGTCGCCGGGGCCTCGGTTGCGTGAACAGGCTCGCAGCCCCCGTGTCATCCATCAGCCGTCGCGCCCGAGCCCCTCGACGAGCGGGACGAAGCGAACCGAGCGAAGCTCGTCGTAGTCGTACCCGCTCTCGCCGCGTGTCACGCGGATGAGGCTCTGGACCGTGTCCGACTGACCGACCGGCAAAACCATGATACCGCCGATCTTCAACTGCGCCAAGAGCGGCCCGGGCGGATCCTCCGCGGCGGCGGTGACGAGGATCCGGTCGAAGGGCGCCTGATCCGGCAGGCCGTGGCTGCCGTCGCCGGTCACCGCCGTTATGTTGGCGAGGTCGAGCGCCGCGAAGAGCTCCCGCGCCTCGCGCACGAGCCGCGCGTGGCGCTCCACCGTGTAGACCCGCCGCGCGAGCTGCGCGAGCACGGCGGCCTGATAGCCCGAGCCGGTCCCGATCTCGAGCACCTTGTCGCGCGGCGTGACGCGGAGCGCCCCGGTCATGAGCCCGACGATCGAGGGCTGGCTGATCGTCTGCCCGCAGGCGATGGGCAGCGGCACGTCGTCGTAGGCGCGGTCCTGGAAGTAGTGGCGCACGAAGCGGCCCCGGTCCAGTTTTTCCATCGCGGTGAGCACGCGCGTGTCGGTCACCCCGCGCGAGCGCAGCGCGAACAGCAAGCGCATCTTGCGCTCGGCGTCGGACCCGGCCTGCCCGTCGCCGGTCATAGCCTCTCCCGGAAATGATCGAGCGAGTCGTGCGCGGTGAGATCGGCACGCATCGGCGTGACCGAGATCCAGCCGTCGAGGTTGACCGCCGCGTCGGTGCCGGGCGCCGAGGCCACCTGCTGATCGACGCCGCGCATCCAGAGAAAGCGCCGCCCGGAGGGCGAGAGATGCGGCTCGGTGCGGAAGGCGGTGCCGCGCCGGAACCCCTGCGCCGCGACCTTGAGGCCTTCGACCTCGTCGGCGGGCACGGGCGGGAAGTTGACGTTGAAGAACAGCCCGTAGTCCTGATCCTCCTCCGGTGTCGCGGCGAGGATGCGGCGCACGGTCTCGGCGCCGTGGCGCTCGGAGGGCTCGAAGCGGTTTTCCAGATGCGCGATGCGGGGGCCGTAGAACTGCGACAGCGCGATCGCGGGCAGACCCTGAAGCGCGCCCTCCATCGCGCCGCCGAGCGTGCCGGAATAGAGCGCGTTCTCGGCAGAGTTGTTGCCGCGATTCACGCCCGACAGCACGAGATCCGGCCGCTCCCCGTCGAGCACGTCGTAGATGCCGGCCATGACGCAGTCCGCCGGGCTACCCTCGGCGGCGAAGCGGCGGTCGCTCATCTCGGCGATCAGCATGGGGTGGGTGTAGCTGATCTTGTGCGCGACGCCGGACTGCTCGAAGGCGGGCGCGACGACCCAGACTTCGCCCGCGGGGCCCGCGATCTCCGCCGCGATGGCCTCGAGCACCGCGAGACCGGGCGCGTTGATCCCGTCGTCGTTCGTCACAAGAATGCGCATCGCCGGCCTCGCTGTCCCTTGCGCCC
Organism: Rhodosalinus sp.; assembly: GCF_041685465.1. Taxonomy (NCBI): domain Bacteria; kingdom Pseudomonadati; phylum Pseudomonadota; class Alphaproteobacteria; order Rhodobacterales; family Paracoccaceae; genus Rhodosalinus; species Rhodosalinus sp. The sequence continues at coordinate 3,795 of NZ_JAWLFS010000212.1, forward strand.
CCTCCTAGAGAAGGGGGAGCGGCGCGGCAAGCGAGCGCGCTCAGCCGGCCTCGGCCAGAAGGCGCCGGGCCTCGGCATGGCGGTCGGCGAGCGCGTCGCGGTCCTCCCCGGGGAAGAAGCGTGCGCGCAGCGCGGTGGGCATCGGCGCCGGGGTCAGCAGGTGAACGCGCGGCCCGGTGCGCACCGTCTCCGCCCGCCAGCTCCGCGCCAGCGCGGCCTGCGCGGCCTTCGTCGCGCCGTAGCCCCCGAAGAAGGCCTCGCCCGCCCTGGGATCGTCGAAGAAGACCGCGCGTCCCGCCGTGCCCAGAAGGGGCGCGAGCGCCGCGATCAGCGCCTGCGTCGCGGTGACGTTGACGGCCAGCGCGCGCGCGAATCCCTTGTCGTCGATCGAGGGGGCGGGCGAAAGCGGCGGCGCCTGGATCGCGGTGTGCGCCCAGAGGTCGAGCCGTCCCCAGCGGTCGAAGATGCCGCGCGCCAGCCCGGCCACCGCCTCGGGCTGCGTGAGATCCATCGGCGCGAGCGTCGCCTGTCCGCCGGCGGCGCGGATGCGGTCGTCGAGCTCCTCGAGGCCGCCCTGCGTGCGGGCGACGGCGAGGACGTGATGCGTCGCGGCCAGCGCCTCGGCGAGCGCGGCACCGAGCCCGCGCGAGGCGCCCGTGACGAGGGCGAGGGGTCTGTCGTCGGTCATGCGCCGTTCAATCCCACGCCGGGTCGCGGCTGGCAAGCGAGGAGAGGGGGCGCCGCCCCCTCTTGGCCTGCGGCCAATTCACCCCCGGAGTACTTGGGCCAAGATGATGGGGCGGGGGCGTCACTGGATGCGCATTGGCCCGCCCGCTGCACCATGCGCGGTCGGCGATGCCGGGCGGAGGGCCTCCCGGCCGGCGAAAAGGGGTTTTCTTTCGGCTCAGGATCGTGGAATTTGTCGCGGGACACGGGAATTCGAGGAGACTGCACAGTGACACTCGCCCAAGCCGCGCTCGGCCAACGGTCGTTGACGACACAGGCGCTTCTGGTGCTCACGGGCTCCGCCGCGCTCGGCCTTCTGTCGCAGGTCGAGGTGCCGATGCTGCCGGTGCCGATGTCGCTCCAGACGCTCGGCGTCACGCTGATCGGCCTGACCTTCGGCGCGCGTCTCGCCGCGCTGACGGTGCTGGCCTATCTCGCGCAGGGGGCGGCCGGCCTGCCTGTCTTCTCCGGCGGCGACGCCGGCGCGCACCACCTCGTCGGTCCGACCGCCGGCTTCCTCTGGGGCTTCGTCGCCATGGCCTGGGCGACCGGCTGGCTCGTCGAGCGCGGGCTCGACCGGGGGCTTCTGCGCCTCTTCGCCGCGGCGGCGTTGCCGGCGGCGCTCCTCTACGTGCCGGGCGTCGCATGGCTGACGCTCTTCGTCGGCATGGACGTCTCGACGGCCGTGGCGGCCGGCGCGCTGCCCTTCCTGCTCGGCGACGCGATCAAGTGCGCGATCGCGGCGGTCACCGTCTCCGGCGGCTGGAAGGCGCTGAGCGCCCGCAGGGACTGAGGCACCGCCGGGCCCGCGGCCGCGCCGGCCGGGCGGGGGCCTG
>NZ_JAWLFS010000213.1:0-5348 GCF_041685465.1 Rhodosalinus sp.
CTGGAAGCGGGGCTCGATCGCCGTTTCGACCTTGACGATCTCGCGCACGCGCCGCTCGATCTCGGCCCGCGCGCCCCGGTTCAGAAGCGCGATGCGCGCGCCTGTCCCGGCGGCGTTGCCCGCGCTCGTCACCTTGTCGAGGGGCACGTCGGGTATCATGCCCAGCACCATCGCGTGCAGGGGCGATATGTGCGCGCCGAAGGCCCCGGCGAGCACCACGCGGTCCACCCGGTCCACGCCGCGCTGGTCCATCAGCAGCCGCGCGCCCGCGTAGAGCGCCGACTTGGCGAGCTGGATGGCGCGGATGTCGCCCTGCGTCACCATGATGCGCGGCCCACCCGCCTCGGACGCATCGTAAAGCACGTAGGCATGCGTGCGCCCGTCGCTCACGCAGCGGGACGAACCGGTCTGCGCGGCCGAGCCGATCAGGCCGCTTTCGTCCATCAGCCCCGCCATGCGGAGCTCGGCCACCGCCTCGATGATGCCGGAGCCGCAGATGCCCGTCACGCCGCCCGGGCCGACCGCCGCCTCGAAGCCCGGGTCGTCGGACCAGAGATCGCAGCCGATCACGCGCACGCGCGGAGCTTTCGTCTCGGGATCGATGCGCACCGCCTCGATCGCGCCGGGGGCCGCGCGCTGACCCGCGCTGATCTGCGCGCCCTCGAAGGCGGGACCGGTCGGCGAGGAACAGGCGAGCACCCGCGAGGTATCGCCCAGCAGGATCTCGGCATTGGTGCCCACGTCCACGACGAGCGTGAGCTCCTCGGCGCGCCAGGGCTCCTCCGAGAGCGCGACCGCGGCCGCGTCGGCGCCCACGTGCCCGGCGATGCAGGGCAGCACGTAGGCCCGCGCCCGCGGGTTGATCGCGCCAAGGCCGAGGTCGCGCGCCTCGAGCTCGAGACTGTCCGAGGTGGCCAGCGCGAAGGGCGCCTGCCCGAGCTCCACCGGGTCGATGCCGAGCAAGAGGTGATGCATCACCGGATTGCAGACGAAGACGGTCTCCACGATGAGCGCCGGGTCGATCCCCGCCTCCCCGGCGATGGCGGTGGCGAGGGTGTCGATCGCCTCGCGCACCGCGGCCGTCATCTCGGCCTCGCCGCCGGGGTTCATCATCGCGTAGCTCACCCGGCTCATCAGGTCCTCGCCGAAGCGGATCTGTGGGTTCATGATGCCCGAGGAGGCCCGCACGTCGCCGGTGTCGAGATCGGTGAGATGCGCCGCCACCGTCGTCGAGCCCACATCGATCGCAAGGCCGAAGAGCCCGCCCTCGTGCAATCCGGGCCAGATGTCGATGACGCGCGGCGTCGCGCCCGAGTGCGGGCTGTGCACCGCCACGGTCGCCTGCCAGCCGCCCTTGCGCAGCGCCGGCTGGAGCTTCGCGAGCAGCGAGACGTCGCAGGTGACCTCGGGGATGTTCCACTGCGCCGCGAGGGCCGCCGCCACGCGCTGCAGATCGCCCGAGGGCTCGTGCATGTCGGGCTCGGCCACCTCGATCAGGTGGAGGCGCGTCGCCGGGTCCATCTCGATCGCGCGCAGGGTGGCGGACTTGCGCACCACCTGCCGGTGGACCTGGCTCTCGGGCGGCACGTCGATCACCACGTCGCCCATGACCCGCGCCTGACAGCCGAGGCGGCGGCCGGGCTTCAGCCCGCGCTTGGCGTCGTAGCGCGCCTCGACCGCGTTCCACTCCGACAGCGCGTCGCCGGTCACGGTCACGCCGTGCTTGGAAAAGCTGCCGTAGGCGGGCGCCACCTGGCACTTCGAGCAGATGCCACGCCCGCCGCAGACCGAATCGAGATCCACGCCGAGCCGCCGCGCGGCATCGAGAACGGGCGTGCCCGCCGGCACGCGTCCGCGCTTGCCCGAGGGCGTGAAGACGACGAGGGGGTCCTGTGTCATGGGCGCGCTGTCCTGTCTCCGGTCGCTCGGCAAAAGCCTAGCGTCCCGGGCGCCCCCGGCGCGTTCAGCCGCGGCACGCCAGCGCATGCGAGCGTCATCCGGGCGCCGTCGGGACCGGGCGCAAGGCGTTTGCAAACGCCTTGCAAGGCGCTTCGAAGCGCCTTGCCCGCGCCCGGCCGCGCCGGTCTTGCCCGGAGTCTTCGGGCGGGACTGAATGGGGACGCTCCGGGGCTTTCCAATCCGCGTCATCCGTGCAAGAGGGACGTGCCAAACGAGGATCCGCGGGAGCTGAGCGATGGAGATTCGGGAGGCGCTGACCTTCGACGATGTGCTGCTGGTGCCGGGCGCCTCCGAGGTGCTGCCCAGCGACGCCGACACGCGCACGCGCGTGACTAAGGCGATCTCGCTCAACATCCCGCTCCTGAGCTCGGCGATGGACACGGTGACCGAGAGCGACATGGCGGTGTCCATGGCGCAGGCCGGGGGCATCGGGGTCATCCACCGCAATCTCGACGTCGATCAGCAGGCGCGCGAGGTTCGCCGCGTCAAGCGCTTCGAGAGCGGCATCGTCTACAACCCGATCACGCTGCGCCCCGACCAGACGCTCGCCGACGCCAAGGCGCTTCAGGCGCGCTACCGCGTCACCGGCTTCCCGGTCGTCGACGAGGCGGGCCATGTCATGGGGATCGTCACCAACCGCGACATGCGCTTCGCCACCGACGACGACACGCCGGTGCGGGTGATGATGACCTCCGAGAACCTCGCCATCCTGCAGGAGCCCGCGGACCGCGAGGAGGCCAAGAGCCTGATGAAGGCGCGGCGCATCGAGAAGCTGCTCGTCACCGACGCCGCGGGCCGCCTCACGGGGCTTCTGACGCTGAAGGATACCGAGCAGGCGGTGCTCAACCCGACGGCCTGCAAGGACGACCTCGGCCGGCTCAGATGCGCGGCGGCGACGACGGTGGGCGACGCGGGCTTCGAACGCTCCGAGGCGCTGATCGACGCGGGCTGCGACCTGATCGTGATCGACACCGCGCACGGCCACGCCGCCGCGGTGAGCGAGGCGGTGAGGCGCATCAAGCGCCTCTCCAACGAGGTGCAGGTGGTCGCGGGCAACGTCGCCACGGCCGAGGCGACGCGCGCGCTGATCGACGCGGGCGCCGATGCGGTGAAGGTCGGCATCGGGCCGGGCTCGATCTGCACGACGCGGGTGGTTGCGGGCGTCGGCATGCCGCAGCTCACCGCGCTGATGGATTGCGCGGCGGAGGCGGGCGACGTGCCGGTGATCGCCGACGGCGGCATCAAGTTCTCCGGCGACCTCGCCAAGGCGATCGCCGCGGGCGCCTCCTGCGCCATGGTGGGCTCGATGCTCGCCGGGACCGACGAGAGCCCGGGCGAGGTGGTCCTCTACCAGGGCCGCAGCTTCAAGACCTACCGCGGCATGGGCAGCCTCGGCGCCATGGCGCGCGGGTCGGCCGACCGCTACTTCCAGAAGGACGCGGCCTCCGACAAGCTCGTGCCCGAGGGCGTCGAGGGACAGGTGCCCTACAAGGGCCCGGCCGGCACGGTGATCCACCAGCTCGTCGGGGGGCTGCGCGCCGCGATGGGCTACACCGGGACCGCCACCGTCGACGCCATGCGCGGTGGCTGCCGCTTCGTGCGCATTTCCGGCGCGGGCCTGAAGGAAAGCCACGTTCACGACGTGCAGATCACGCGCGAGTCTCCGAATTATCGTCTTGGGTAATCCATAACTTATCCGGAAATTATGCATCAGTTGCGGGTGAGAACAAGGCAAGACCAGGGCTGGTCACCCAGAACTGGACAGCATTCACTCAAGCAAACTGATGCAGGGTCCGGGCGTCCGTCGCGGCTGTCGGCCCACCGCGATCAGGGGGCTCGACTGTTCAGAGCGGAGGTCGTCCCGAGCCGCCAGTGACGCCGCGGGCACGACGGCCGCCCGATGCCTTTGTCGGACCGATCACCCCTGCATCACCGCCCGCGGGCTGCCCTGAAGCTCGGGCATGCGCGAAGCCGCCCCGGCTCATGAGTTCATGAATCCGGCCTCTCTTGAGTTTGCCCTGCGCGTCGGCTTCGGCGCTCAGCTCTTGCGTGATCACGCTCATGGTGTCGAGATCGTCGACGGGCGCGATGCCCGCCTTGCGGCCGACGGCGATCAGCGCGTCGACATAATTCGCGGCGGTGATCGGGCGGACCCGGCGCTCCGGATCAGGATGATCTACGAACGCCTCCGCGAGCTCGAACGCGAGGAAGAGCCCGAACGGCGCGTCGGCGCGGCCCTCGGCGACGCGCGTCGCACAGCGCTCGATGCTTGCGCGATACCGGGCTCGGGTGCTCTCCTTGATGCGGGCTCGATCCACGGCGGCGTACAGCGGCGCCCATGATGCCGGCCATTCCAGCGGTTCACGCGCAGGCTCGGGAGCCGCCCTGCGGGCCGGTTTTGGTTGCTACCCGTACCAGGCGCGGCTGACTTCGCGTGCCGACGCAGTCGACGTTTGCGGCGCGTAGCGTGCGAGCGCGCGCAGGAGCGTGCGGAACGTCGCCTCTGACGCGGCTGCTTCTTCGAAGCACGCCGCAGATGGCGCATGAATGCGCTCGCTGCGGCGGGCCACCGCGGCGAAGAAGCGACCGACGACAGCGGCGGCGCCCGGTTCGAGGGCGGCGCGATCCTCGAGCATGAGAGGCCGCACGGCAACGTGCGCCGGAGCAGGATGATCTTCGGGACGCGAGCGCATCAGGTCCTCCGCTTCGAGAGCCGATTGAAGACGTCCGGGTGTTCCGCCAGAAGCACGTCGCGCACGGCCCGCGCGGCGCATTCGCACGAGTCATGGCCGTAATGTGTGCGGCAGACATCCGGGCTGTCGGCGAGCACCGCCGCGACCTCGTCGAACGATCCCGGATTGAGGGCGAGCATGAGCGTCGCCACCGCGTGCCGGCACTGGTGCGGCGTCGCCCAAAGGCCGATCTGGCGCTCTGAACCGCGCCGGGTTTGCCGGAGGCTCCAACTCTTGAGTAGGATGGAGCATCATGAGCAAGACAACGAACAAGTATTCCCCAGAAGTGCGCGAGCGTGCCGTTCGCCTGGTTCTGGACAATCAAGAGCAGCATGAGAGCCGCTGGTCGGCGATCCGCCGATTTCGTCGAAGATCGGCTGTGCACCACAGACGCTGAACGAATGGGTCAAGAGGGCCGAGGTGGATCGTGGCGAGCGAACCGGTGTCACGACCGAGCTGGCCGAGAAGAGCGAGCCATGGTCCGCCATTGATGGGGTGGATGGCTCCCGCTCCCGGCATCGCAATGTGCCATATTGGGGTGCTGTCAAAGCCACCACTGAGGGGAGCCATCCATGGACCAGCCTACCACCATCGGCATCGATCTTGCCAAGTCCGTTTTCCAGGTCCACGGCGTCGACGCGGAAGGCACCACTCTGG
>NZ_JAWLFS010000214.1:0-5346 GCF_041685465.1 Rhodosalinus sp.
CAGACCGGCGATGTGGCGAGGCCGGCGCGCGCCGCCTCCAGATCGGCACCGGCGGAAAAGACTTCCCCCGCGCCGGTGAGGACGATCGCCTGCGCGCCCTCCTCCGTCGCGCCCTCGGCGAAATCGGCGAGGTCCTGCAGCATCTCGAGCGTCAGCGAGTTCGCCTTGTCGGGGCGGTCGATGACGGCGGTGTGAAGCGCGCCCTCCCGCGCGGTGCGGATCATGCGAGGCCCACTTCCGCGCGGATCGCCGGGTCGCGGAGCGAGATGTCCTGCCCGCGCCAGGCGTCGGCCTCCGGCCCGCACATCCAGACGAGCGCCTTCGCCGGCCACTCGGGCGGGATGTGGTCGGACCAGTCGAGGCCGCTCACCGGGTTCACGCCGCTCGACTTGATCTCGCGCTGCATCTCGGTGGCCACGGTGCCGGGGCTGAGCCCGATGGCGCGGATGCCCTGCGCGCGGCCCTCCAGATCGCAGGAGCGGGTGAGCATCGCCGCGCCGGCCTTGGAGGCGCAATAGGCGCTCCAGCCCTCGAGCGGGTTGTTCGCGGCGCCGGAACTCACGGTCAGGATGCTGCCGCCGCCGGCCTCGGCCATGACCGGCATCGCGGCGCGCATCCCGTTGAAGACGCCCTTGAGGTTGACGTCGATCGCGGTGGACCACCCGTCCGGGTCGGCCTCGGCCAGAGCCTCGATCGGCTGGATCACGCCGGCGTTGTTCACCAGCACGTCGAGCCGCCCGAAGGCCTGAAGGCAGGCGCGCACCGCCGCGTCCATGTCGGTGAAGCGCGCGACGTTGCAGGGCACCGCGATGGCGTTCTGCCCGATCTCCCCGGCGAGGTCCGCGATCTCCGGTCCCGACCGCGCGAGGAGCGCCACCTGCGCGCCCGCCGCGGCGAAGGCCCGCGCAGCCGCGGCGCCGATCCCCCGGCTCGCGCCCGTGATCATCACCGCCTTGCCGTTCAGGTCCGCCATGCCGCCCTCCTGCAGTTGCGGCCCCCGTGATACGCACGCGCCCCGGCCCGGTCCAGCCCTTCGCGCTTGACCTTGCGGGGGAGGTGTGCGGAACCTGCGCCCTAGGTTTCAGCCCGAAGGACAGGATCCATGCGTGCATTCACACCCACCGTCGTGCCGGCGCTCGCCGCCGCGGCCTTCGCAACGCCGGCCGCGGCCGAGGTCACGGCCGAGCAGGTCTGGAACGACATGCGGAGCTACCTCACCTCCTTCGGCTACGAGGTGCAGGCGCGCGAGGCGATGTCCGGCGACACGCTGACCATAAGCGACGTGAGCGTGCGCATGGGCCTGCCCGAGGACGGCGGCACGGCGACGGTCGAGATGCCGGAACTCGCCTTCACCGAGGCGGGCGACGGCACGGTGACCATCACCTATCCCGGCACCGCGGAAATCCGCGTCGCCGCCCGCCCCGAGGGCGAGGAGCCGGTGGACGCCGCTCTCGCGTTCACGCAGTCCGGGCTCGAAGTGGTCGTCTCGGGCGACGACACGCAGATGACCTACGACTACACCGCCGAGCGCCTCGGCCTCGCGCTGGCCGAGCTCGTCGTCGACGGCGATCCGGTCCCGTCGGAGAGCGCGTCCGGAACGCTGACGATGCAGGGGATGTCGGGGCAATCGGTCGTCACGCCGGGCGATCTGCGCGGGCTCGACCAGACGGTGACGGTGGACGAGGTGAGCTACGATCTCGCCGTCGCCCCGCCGGAGGAAGAGGGCCGCGCCGACATGTCGGGCGGGATGCAGGGGCTGACCTTCGCGGGCACGGCGCGCATCCCCGCGGATCTCGACATGGAGGATCTCTCCGACGCACTGGCGGCCGGCTACGCCTTCGACGGGCGTTTCGGCTACACCGACGGGCGGACCGAGTTCGACATCGCCGGCGACGACGAGCGGATGCAGGGCGTGACCCGCTCGGACCGGACCGAGCTGCGCGCGGCGATGGATTCGGAGCGGATGTCCTACGGCGTCTCGGGCGCCGGCACCGAGATCAACATCGAGACACCCGAACTGCCCTTCCCGGTGGAAAGCACGATCGGCGAGTCGGGCGTCTCCATCGCCGCTCCGGTGGGGCAGACCGAGGACCCGCAACCCTTCGCCTTCGAGCTCTCGCTGCGCGACGTCACCATGGGTGAGCCGATCTGGGCGATGGTCGACCCGAACGCCATGCTGCCCCGCGAACCGGCGAACCTCGTGCTCGATCTGTCGGGGCAGATGCGGGTGCTGGGCGAGCTCTTCGATCCGGAGGCGATGCAGGCCATGGCGATGACCGGGGAGCGGCCGGCAGAGCTGCATGCGCTCGACCTCGCGCAGCTCCTGGTCTCGGCCGCGGGCGCGGAGCTCACCGGCGAGGGCGCCTTCACCTTCGACAACGACGACCTCGCGACCTTCCAGGGCATGCCGCGGCCGGAAGGCCGGATGTCCTTCCGCCTCGAAGGCGCGAACGCGCTTCTGGACACGCTGATGCAGATGGGCGTGCTGCCCGAGGAGCAGGCGATGAGCGCGCGCATGATGATGGGCATGTTCGCCGTGCCCGCGGGCGACGACGCGATGGAGTCGACCGTCGAGGTGACCGAGGAGGGCCGCATCCTCGCCAACGGGCAGCGCATCCGCTGACGCGCCCGGACCCCGCCCGCGCCTTGCGCGACGCGGGCGGGCGGTCTACCTCCGCCGGGTGCCGCTGCGGCGGCGTCCCCGGAAGGAGCGCGCGATGACCCAGCCATTCCCCGACCGCCTCGCCCATGCCCTGCTCGAGGCCGCGCATCGCGCGGGCGCGGAGGCGGCCGACGCGCTGGTGATCGCGGACCGCTCGGTCACCGTCGACATCCGCGGCGGCGCGCTCGAACAGGCGGAGCGATCGGAGTCCACCGACCTCGGCCTGCGCGTGCTGATGGGCCGGAGGCAGGCCTGCGTCTCGGCCTCCGACCCGCGCGAGGAGACGCTGACCGCCATGGCAGAGCGCGCCGTCGCCATGGCGCGCGAGGCGCCGGAGGACCCCTGCGCCGGCCTCGCCGATCCCGCGCAACTCGCCGACCGGCGCGACGCCGCCGGGCTCGACCTCGCCGATCCCTCGGACGAGCCCGCGCCGGATGCCCTGCAGGACGCCGCCGCGCGGGCCGAGGCCGCCGCGCTCGCCGTCGAGGGCGTCGCCCAGGTGCAGGCCGCCTCTGCCGCCTACGGCCGGCGCGAGATGCATCTCGCCGCGACCAACGGCTTCTCGGGCGGCTACACGCGCACCGACCACAGCCTCTCCTGCGTGGCGATCGCGGGCGAGGGGCTCGGCATGGAGCGCGACTACGACGCCGACGGGCGCATCCACGCCGCCGACCTGCGCGACGCGGGCGAGATCGGCGCGCGCGCCGGCCGCCGCGCGGTCGAACGTCTGAACCCCCGCCGTCCGAAGACCGGCGCCTACCCGGTCGTCTTCGACGAGCGCATCGCGTCCTCGCTGATCGGCCACTTGCTGGCGGCGGCGAACGGCACCGCGGTCGCGCGCGGCGCGTCCTGGCTGCGCGACGCCGAGGGTGCGGCCCTCCTGCCCGCCGATCTCTCGCTGATCGAGGATCCGCACCGCCCGCGCGTGCAGGGCTCGCGCCCCTTCGACGCCGAGGGGCTGCCGACCGCCCGCCGCGCCATCGTGGAAAACGGCACGCTCACCGGCTTCACCCTCGACCTCGCCACGGCGCGCAAGCTGGGCCGCGCGCCCACCGGCAACGCCGCGCGCGGGCTCTCCTCGCCGCCCGCGCCGTCGAACTGGAACGTGGCGCTGACGCAATCGGAGCTCTCGCAGGCCGACCTCCTGCGCGAGATGGGCACCGGGCTGCTCGTGACCTCGATGATCGGGGCCACGATCAACCCCAACACCGGCGACTATTCGCGCGGCGCCTCCGGCTTCTGGGTCGAGAACGGCGAGATCGCCTGGCCCGTGAACGAATGCACCGTCGCCGGCACCCTGCGCGAGATGCTGGCGAGCCTCCGCCCCGCGAACGACGCGCGGCCGTGGCTCAGCCGCGTGGTGCCCTCGCTCCTGGTCGAGGGGCTGACGATTGCCGGAGAGTGACCTTGCGCTCCTGACCCGCGCCGCGCGGGAGGCGGGCGAGGTGGCGCTGCGCTACCACGGTCCCACTGCGAAACGCTGGGACAAGCCCGGCGGCGCGGGGCCCGTGACGGAGGCCGATCTCGCCGTGAACGAGTCGCTGCGCGCCATCCTGCTCGTCGCGCGGCCCGACTACGGCTGGCTCTCGGAGGAGGATGCCGACACGCCCGAGCGCCTCGACCACCCGCATATCTTCCTGCTCGACCCCATCGACGGCACCACCGGCTTCATCGAGGGCTCGTCGAGCTGGTCGCTCTCGCTTGCCGTCGTGACCGAGGGGGAGATCACGGCCGCGGTGGTCTACCTGCCCGCCGACAAGGGCAAGCTCTACGCCGCCGCCAGGGGCGAAGGCGCGACGCTGGACGGCCGGCCCATCCGCGCCACGGCGCGCGAGAGCGTGGAGGGCGCGGACGTCCTCGCCACCCGCGCCGCGATGGAGCCCCGGAACTGGCCCGGTGGCGTGCCCGGGTTCAAGCGACATCACCGCCCCTCCCTCGCCTACCGCCTCGCGCTGGTGGCCGAGGGGCGCTTCGACGCGATGATCACGCACCGCGACAGCTGGGACTGGGACATCGCCGCCGGGCTGCTGATCTGCCGCGAGGCGGGCGCGGTCGTCACCGACCGGGCGGGCGACCCGCCCCGCTTCAACACCGCCAACCCCAGGACGCCCGGCATCGTCGCTGCCGGGGCGTCCGTGCACGCCGGGCTGATTGCGGCCATGCGCCCGCGGGGTTAGCCTCCGCGCTCCCTCAGCCGGAGTGCCCCATGCCCTTCACCCTCGCCACCTGGAACATCAACTCCGTCCGCCTGCGCCAGGGCCTCGTCGAGCGGCTCCTGACCGAGGAGGCGCCGGACATCCTCTGCCTGCAGGAGTGCAAGAGCCCGGTGGAGAAGATCCCGCGCGAGGCCTTCGCCGCGCTCGGCTATCCCCACATGGTCGCGCGGGGGGAGAAGGGCTACAACGGCGTGGCGATCCTGTCGAAACTGCCCATCGAGGAGGCGGGCGCGCTCGACTTCGCGGGGCTGGGGCACGCGCGGCACGTGGCGGCGCGGCTGGAAAACGGCGTCGTCGTTCACAACTTCTACGTCCCCGCGGGCGGCGACGTGCCGGACCGCGAGGCGAACGTGAAATTCGGCCAGAAGCTCGACTACCTGACCGACCTGCGCGACTGGCTGCACGGGGAGCGGCCGGGCAAGTCGATCCTCTTCCAGCGGCGCGATGTTCAGGTCGCCGACGAGGATC
>NZ_JAWLFS010000017.1:0-21706 GCF_041685465.1 Rhodosalinus sp.
CAGCGCCGCGACATCCCGCGCACCCGCGTCTTCAAGGACGACGCGCTTCTGGAGATCGCCTCCAGCAAGCCGGGCGACATGAAAGAGCTCTCGCGCCTGCGCCTCCTTCTGCGCGAGGCGCGCAAGGGCGAGATCGCGGAGGGCATTCTCGCCGCCGTCGACGCCGGGCTGACCTGCCCCGAGGAGGAGCTGCCCCGCCCCGGCCGCGCGCGCGACAAGGGCCAGCCCAACCCGGCGCTCGCCGATCTGCTGCGCGTGCTGCTCAAGGCGAAGTCGGACCAGGCCGACGTCGCGTCGAAACTGATCGCCTCGGCGGCCGATCTCGACGCGATCGCCGCCGGCGCCCGCGACGTCGCCGCGCTGACCGGCTGGCGGCGCGAGGTCTTCGGCGCCGACGCGCTCCGCCTCTGCGAGGGCGAGGTGGCGCTCGCCGCGAAGGGCCGTCAGGTGGACGTGATCGAGATCGACGGCGCCTGAGGCGCGCCTCAGACCCCGCCGCGCGCCGGAAAGACGAAGCAGCGGTCGCGCCGCACGGTCAGCCAGAGCGGCGTCCCGGGCTTCGGCAGGAAGACGTTGGGCACGGTCGCCCTCAGCGTCGAGCCGTCGAAATCCATCCGGAATTCCACGAGGCTCTCGTTGCCGAGGAAGCGCGCACGCTCGACGATGCCGCGCGCCGCGACACCCTCGCGCGCGGTCGGACTGGGGCCATGCCCGTTGCGGTCGAAGTCGATGCCGACGTGCTGCGGACGAAAGACGATGTCCACCTCCGCGCCGTCCGGCACCCCCGGCGCGAGGAAGCGGCCGAAGGGCGTCTCGGTCAATGCGCCGTTCACCGTGCCGCGGATCACGTTGATGTCGCTGAAGAAGGCGACCGCGGCCTTGTCCACCGGGGAGTTGTAGATGTTGTAGGGCGCGCCCTGCTGCACGATGCGCCCGTCGCGCATCAGCGCGATCTCGTCGGCCATGCGCATCGCCTCCTGCGGCTCGTGGGTGACGAGCAGCACGGCGGTGTCCACCTCCTTCAGGAGGGTCAGCGTCTCGTCGCGGATGCCGTCGCGGAGGCGGTTGTCGAGACCGGAAAAGGGCTCGTCCATCAGCATGATCCGCGGCTTCGGCGCGAGCGCGCGGGCGAGCGCCACGCGCTGCTGCTCGCCCCCGGAAAGCGCGTGCGGATAGTCGTCGGCGTAATGCGCGAGGCTCACGCGCTCCAGCAGCTCCATCGCCCGCGCGCGCCGCGCAGCCTTCGCCCCCGAGAGCCCGAAGGCCACGTTGTCGGCCACCGTCAGATGCGGGAAGAGCGCGAAGTCCTGGAACATCAGCCCGATGGAGCGCCGCTCGGGCGGGATGCGGAAGGCGGTGTCGCAGATCAGGTTGCCGTCGACATGGATCTCGCCCGCGTCCTGCATCTCGACGCCCGCAATGATCCGCAGCGTCGTCGACTTGCCGCAGCCCGAGGGACCGAGCAGGCAGGTCACCTGCCCCGGCTGGATCGAGAGCGAGACGTCGTCGACGACACGCCGGCCACCGTAGCTGCGCACGAGGTCGCGGATCTCGAGGCGGGGCGTGTCGGGTCGCAACGGGAAGCCTTCCGGGAGTTTTCCGAGCGAAACGCTCGGTCTCCGGCGCAGATAGCAACCCGCCCCCGCCGCCGCAAGGCGGGGGCGGCGAAGCCTCAGATGGTGAAGTTGGTCGCGCCGCCGTCGAGGAGCAGGTTCTGCCCCACGACGAAGCCGGCGTGCACCGAGCAGAGGAAGGCGCAGGCGGCGCCGAACTCCTCCGCCGTGCCGTAGCGGCGCACCGGGATGCTCGCCTCGCGCCGCGCGCGCGCCTCTTCCATCGTGATCCCCTCGCGCTCGGCCACGCCGGCGTCGAGCGCGTCGGCCCGGTCGGTCGCGTGGATGCCGGGCAGGAGGTTGTTGATCGTCACGCCGGCCTCGGCCACCTGCCGCGCGGTCCCGGCGACGTAGCCCGTGAGCCCGGTGCGCGCCGCGTTCGAGAGACCGAGTTGCGGGATCGGGGCCTTCACCGACTGCGAGGTGATGTTGACCACCCTGCCCCAGCCGCGCTCCATCATGCCGGGCAGAAGCGCCGTCATCAGCGCGATCGGCGCCAGCATGTTGGCGTCGAGCGCGCGGATGAAATCCTCCCGCTCCCAGTCGGACCAGACGCCCGGCGGCGGCCCGCCCGCGTTGGTCACGAGGATGTCCACGCCGTCGGCGGCCTCCAGCACCTGCGCGCGGCCATCCTCCGTCGTGATGTCCGCAGCGACCGGCGTGACCGTGACGCCATGCGCCTCGCGGATCTCGCGCGCCGCGCGCTCCAGCGCTTCCGCGCCGCGCGCGTTCATCACCAGATCGACGCCCGCCGCCGCGAGCGCCTCGGCGCAGCCGCGCCCCAGTCCCTTGCTCGACGCGCAGACCAGCGCCCGCTTGGCGGAGATACCCAGATCCATCGCACCCTCCCTCATCGATTTCGGAAGGCCTAGCACCGCCGTCGCAGCGGCGCCAGTCGAAGGCCGCCACCGCTCCGCACTCACGCCATATTCCCGGCGCAGGCAGAGCGCGTTACCGTCGCTTTTCACAGCAGGACACGATTCGCCCGATGACCGCCGATCGACCGCCGCTGCAGCTTCTCGTTCACGCCGCCGACCGGTTCCGCGTCGCACACGGCACGAACCGCGGCGACCCGCTGGGCGTGGCCGATGATCTGACCCCGGACGACGTTTACGAACTCGCGGCTGACGCCTCGCCTGCCCGCCTCGCCGTCGAGACCGCGGCGCAGACCGATTTCGCGGTGGCCGCGGGCTCGGCGCTCGGCCGGCCCGGCGCACCGCTGCATCTCGACTGCCGCCTGACCTTCATGGGCGCGGACGGCCACACGCTCGAGGGGCTGGTGCTCGTCGAACTCGACGGCGCGGGCTGCGTGGCGGGCGTCTATCTGCACCCGCTGGCGGAGATGGCGCCCCGCGCGGGCTACACGCTCGTCGCCGTCGACCGGGAGGGCGCGCGCCGCCGCTTCGCCGAAGTGGGCTGCGTCTCCTTCGCGCGCGGCACGCGGATCACGCTGTCGTCGGGGGCACAGGCCCCGATCGAGGCGCTGCGCCCCGGCGACCGGGTGCTCACCCGCGACGACGGTCCGCAGCCGGTGCGCTGGATCGGGCAGACGACGGTGCGCGCGGTGGGCGCCTTCGCCCCCATCGTGATCCGGGAAGGCGCGCTCAACAACGCCGGCGATCTGGTGGTGAGCCCCGATCACCGCCTCTTCGTCTGGCAGCGCGCCGACGCGCTCGGCGCGGGCCGGGCCGAGGTGCTCGTGCGCGCGCGCCATCTGGTGAACGGGACGACCGTGCGCGCCCGGCATGGCGGGTTCGTCGATTACTTCCAGCTTCTCTTCGACCGGCATCAGATCATCTACGCGGAGGGGATCGCGGCCGAGTCGCTGCTGATCGACGACCGCACCCGCCCGGTCCTGCCGGAGCCGACGGCACACGCCCTCGGTCCCCGCCTGACGGAGCACGGCAGGGCGCTGCATCAGGGCTACGAGGTGCGCGAGGGGCTCATGCGCCGCCCCGACGCGGTCGAACGCCTGCGCCGCGCCTCGGCGCGCTGAGGCGCGGCGGGACGGCGGGCGGGGCGCCTTTCGCGCCAGCGAAACAGCGCCGTCCCGCCGTCCGTGCCGATTGCGCAGGCACCGCCCCTTCCCTATATCGCCGCTCATGCTCGACGCGCGCGCCAATCGCCCCGACCTGCCGGCCGAGATCGCCCGCAGGCGCACCTTCGCCATCATCTCGCACCCCGATGCGGGCAAGACGACGCTGACCGAGAAGTTCCTGCTCTACGGCGGCGCGATCCAGATGGCCGGACAGGTGCGCGCCAAGGGCGAGGCGCGGCGCACGCGCTCCGACTACATGCAGATGGAGAAGGACCGCGGCATCTCCGTCTCTGCCTCGGCCATGTCCTTCGACTACAAGGACTTCCGCTTCAACCTCGTGGACACGCCGGGTCACTCCGACTTCTCGGAGGACACCTACCGCACGCTCACCGCGGTCGATGCCGCGATCATGGTGATCGACGGCGCCAAGGGCGTCGAGAGCCAGACGCGCAAGCTTTTCGAGGTCTGCCGCCTGCGCGACCTGCCGATCCTGACCTTCTGCAACAAGATGGACCGCGAGAGCCGCGACAGCTTCGAGATCGTGGACGAGATCCAGGAAAACCTCGCCATCGACGTGACCCCGGCCAGCTGGCCGATCGGGATGGGGCAGGACTTCCTCGGCTGCTATGATCTCCTGCACGACCGGCTGGAGCTCATGGACCGCGCGGACCGCAACCGCGTCGCCGAATCGATCGAGATCAACGGCCTCGACGACCCGAAGCTCGCCGAGAACGTGCCGCCCCAACTGCTCGAGAAACTCCGCGAGGAGGTCGAGATGGCGCGCGAACTGATGCCGCCCCTCGACCTGAAGGCGGTGCAGGAAGGCCACCTCACGCCGATCTGGTTCGGCTCCGCGATCAATTCCTTCGGCGTCAAGGAACTGATGGAGGGCATCGGCACCTATGCCCCCGAGCCGCAGCCGGCACGCGCCGAGCCGCGCCAGATCGCCCCCGAGGAGGGCAAGGTTGCGGGCTTCGTCTTCAAGGTGCAGGCCAACATGGACCCCAAGCACCGCGACCGCGTGGCCTTCGTCCGCCTCGCCTCGGGGCACTTCAAGCGCGGCATGAAGCTCACCCACGTCCGCTCGAAGAAGCCGATGACCGTCTCTGCGCCGGTGCTCTTCCTCGCCTCCGACCGGGAGCTCGCGGAAGAGGCCTGGGCCGGCGACATCATCGGCATCCCGAACCACGGCCAGCTGCGCATCGGCGACACGCTGACCGAGGGCGAGGCCCTGCGCGTCACCGGCATCCCCTCCTTCGCACCCGAGCTTCTGCAGGCCGCGCGGGCGGGCGACCCGATGAAGGCCAAGCACCTCGAGAAGGCGCTGATGCAGTTCGCAGAGGAGGGCGCGGCCAAGGTCTTCAAGCCGGTGATCGGCTCGGGCTTCATCGTGGGCGTCGTCGGGCAGCTTCAGTTCGACGTCCTCGCCAGCCGGATCGAGATGGAATACGGCCTGCCCGTGCGCTTCGAGCCGACGCAGTTCACCTCCGCCCGCTGGGTCGCGGGCGACAAGGCGGCACTCGAGCGCTTCGCCACCGCCAACAAGCAGCACATGGCGACCGACAACGACGGCGACATGGTCTATCTCACCCGGCTGCAATGGGACATCGACCGGGTGGAGCGCGACTGGCCCGACCTGACGCTCACCGACACCAAGGAAATGCAGGTCTGAGCCACGCCCGCGCGGCGGTCTTGGCGCAACGCCCCGCCCCCGCCATCATGTCGTCACACCGCCCCGGCATCCCCGGCGCGGCAGCAGAGGCGCAGCGATGAGCGACAGCGAAGAGCGGTGCACCTATCCCGGCGGCATCGACGCCGTGCTCGAAGAGATGGAGGCGCGGCGCGCGCCGCTCGATTTCGCCGCGGGCGAGGCGCTGCCGCCGCGCGATACCGATCTCGCGGCGCTCAAGGCCGCGCGCGTCCCGCCGCCCGCCGACGACCCGGAGCGCCGCGCCGCCCTCGCCTCGCCGAACCGGCGCAAGTTTCTCGCGCTGCGCGAGGAACTCGCCGGGCGCTCGGAGCTTGCCTGCCTGCACGGGCTGCTCGTCGCGCATCTGCGCAAGCGGGCGCAGCCGCCGCAGACGGCCCCGCTTTTCGTCCGGCTCTGGGCCGAGGAGAGCGACCACCTGCTGGCGGAGTTGAACCTGCGCTGGCAGGTCTCGGCGCTCACCACCTTCGGCGAGCACGGCGCGACCGAGACGCAGCGCATGGTGGGCGAATCGCTCTCCACGCTCTTCGCCATGATGAAGCTCTACGAGAGCGAGCGGCGCTATTCCGGCTTCGACCCGGGCATGAGCTTTCGCCTGCGCGGCCGCAGCCGGGCGCCGCTGCCGCTCGAGATGGACCCGTATTCGCTCGAGTCCGGCGGGCTCGACGTGAACCTCCTCGGCCGGCTCTGGCGTCTTGCCGAGGGCGACGCGGTGATCCGGCCGCTCGCGCACAACCTGCTGGACCGGGCGATGCACGACCGGCGCACGGTGTTCCGGCGGCTGCGCCGGATGCGCATGCGCAAGGCCCGCCGCGCCGCCCGCGCGCGCACCCCCGGATGAGCGCCCCGGAATGAGCGCCAGCGCGACATGGGGCGTGATCGCCACGATCAAGGCGCCGGACGCTGCGATCCTGCGCTTCGCGGCGCATCACCTCGACCTCGGCGCGCACCGCCTCTACCTCTACCTCGACGCCGACGCGCCGGAGGCGCAGGCCCGGCTCGCGGCGCATCCGAAGGTGCGGGTGGTGCGCACCGACGACGCCTGGTGGGCGAAGCGCAAGGGCCGGCCCGAGAAGCACCAGTCGCGGCAGTTCGTGAACGCGCGCCACGCGCTGAACCGCCGGGCGGAGTGCGACTGGCTCGCGCATGTCGACGTGGACGAATTCCTCTGGCCCGAGGGCGACCTCGGCGCGCGGCTCGCCGCCCTGCCGGCCGACTGTCTGACCGCGCGCGTCCGGCCGGTCGAGGCGCTGGCCGATCCGGCGGGCGGGCCGCCCGTGCACTTCAAGGCCGCGCCCGCCGACCGCGCGGCGCGGGAGCGTGCCGCCAAGCGCATCTATGGCCGGTGGGCCGCGCATCTGCCCGGCGGGTTCCTGAGCCATGTGCAGGGCAAGCTCTTCGTGCGTCCGGGCCACGGGCTGAAACTGAAGATCCACAACGCCTTCGCGGGGGAGACCGAGAACCCGGGCCTGCGGGAGCTCTCCGACGTGCGGCTCTGCCACCTCCACGCGCCCTCGTGGGAGGCGTTCCGCGCGCATTATCGCTACCGCCTCGCGCAGGGCTCCTACCGCGCCGAGCTGCGCCCGCAGGCCGGGGGGGCGCTCAATCTGCATAAGCTCTTTCGCCGGATCGAGGCCGAGGAGGGAGAGGCCGGGCTGCGCGCGCTCTTCGAGGCGGTGGCGGTGGCCCGTCCGGCGCTCCTCGCACGGCTCGACGCCGAGGGGCTCCTGCACCGCTGCGACCTCGCGCTCGAGGACAGGCGCCGGCGCCATTTCCCGGACTGAACCCGCGCGGCCGTTGCGCAACAGCGACGTGATTTTCCGACCATGATGCGCGTCCGGCTTTGCCTTCGGGGGTGGCTTGATTTAGAATTTCCGCAAGTCCGATTAAGGAAATCGAAATGAAAGACCACCTCACGCCCGCGATGCCCGACACGCATCAGGCCGAGCCCATCCCCGAGGCCGCGCGGGCCGAGATCGAACGGCTGCTGCTGTCCGGCGATCTCTTCCGCTACACCGCGCCGGAGGACGCGCCGGTGGCGCTGCTGGAGCGCGAGTTCGCCGAGATGATGGGCACGCGCTTCGCGCTCGCCGTGTCGAGCTGTTCGGCCGCGCTGTTCCTGTCGCTCGAGGCGCTCGGCCTGCCGCGGGGCGCGCGGGTGGCGATCCCGGGTTTCACCTTCGCCGCCGTGCCCTCGGCCATCGTGCACGCGGGCTGCGTGCCCGTGCTCTGCGAGGTGGGGATGGACTATCGCCTCGACCTCGAGGATTTCGCCGCGAAGCTGCCCGGGGTGGACGCGGTGATGATCAGCCACATGCGCGGCCACACCAGCGACATGGACCGGATCATGGAGCTCGCCGCGGCGCACGACCTGCCGGTGATCGAGGATGCGGCGCATTCGCTCGGCACGCTCTGGCACGGGCGCCGGATCGGCACGATCGGGCGCGTCGGCGCCTTCAGCTTCCAGAGCTACAAGCTGGTGAACGGCGGCGAGGGCGGCATGCTCGTGACCGACGACGCCGATCTGATCGCCCGCGCGGTCATCATGTCCGGCGCCTACGAGCACAACTGGAAGAAGCACGGCGCGCTGCAGGCGCCCTTCGAGACCTGGCAGAACCGCCTGCCGCTCTACAACATGCGGATGTCGAACCTCTCGGCGGCGGTGATCCGGCCGCAGCTCGCGGAGGTGCCGCGCCGGGTGCGCGACGGGCGCGCGGGCCATGACCGCGTCGCCGCGGCGCTGAACGCATCGCCCTGGATGGAGGTGCCGGCGCCCCTGCCCGGCGAGGCGCGCGCGCCGGATTCGATCCAGTTCAACCTGGTCGGCCTGACGCGGGACCAGCGCGCCGCCTTCGCCGAGGCCGCCGCCGCGCGCGGCGTGAAGGTGCAGATCTTCGGGATGAGCCGCGACAACGCGCGCGCCTTCTGGAACTGGGAGTTCCTGCCGGAGCGGGTGGAGCTGCCGCGCACGCGCGCGATGCTGGAGGTCGCCTGCGACGTGCGTCTGCCCGCGCGGCTTGAAACGGCCGAACTCGACGCGATCGCGGAGGCGCTGGTCGGTGCGGCGGAAGAGGCGGCGGGGGCCTGAGCCCCGGTCCTCACGTCAGCTTGTCGAGCTTCGCCTTCATCTCGGCGAGCTGGCGGCGCATCTCCTCGAGCTCCTTCGTCTCGTCGCTCTCCCCGGCGCGCGTCTCGGGCTGCGGGCCGGACAGCCCGCCGACACCGCCCCCGGTCATGGCCTTGAGGAAGGCCTCCTGCTGGGCGCGCACGGCTTCGTAGCCGGGCACGGCGCTCATCGGGTTCATCTTTTCCATGTTCTCCATCATCTTCGTCTGGCTGTCGCGCAGCATCTCGAAGGACATGGAGAGGAATTGCGGCACCATCGACTGCGCGCTGTCGGTGTAGCTGCGCACGAGATCGTTGAGCACGTTCACCGGCAGGACGTTCTCGCCCTTCGATTCGTGCTCTGCGATGATCTGGAGGAGATACTGCCGCGTGAGGTCGTCGCCGGATTTCAGATCGACGATCTGCACCTCGCGCCCGCCCCGGATGAAGCCGGCGATATCCTCGAGCGTGACGTAATCGCTCGTCTCGGTGTTGTAGAGCCGGCGGCTCGCGTAGCGCTTGATAAGCAGCGGCTTTTCCGTCTCGGCCACGCGCTTCCCTCCCGGTATGCGACATCGTTCCGGAAACGTAGTTGACGCCGGAGCGAAATGAAAGGGCGGGCGCGCCGCAGCGCCCCCGCCCCTCGCATACCGGTCGCGCCGCCGAGCGGCGCCCGCGCCTTACTTGGCGGCGGTCGAGGCCTTCTTGGCCGCCGTCGTCGCGTCGGCGGTCGCCTTCTTCATGGCGGCCGAGGCGTCCTCGGACATGTCCTTGCCTGCGGCCATCATCAGTTCGACGGTGTCCATCTGAACCTTCTTGGCGATCTCGGCATAGGCCGCCATGTGCTCGGCGGTGACCTCGGCCTGCGCGGAAGCGAAGTCGGTCATCGCCTTGGCGTAGTCGGCCGGCTCGGACTTGGCCTTGGTCATGTCGCCCATCTTGGCGAGCACGTCCTTCATCCACTTCGTCTGAAGCTCGGCGGACTTCTCGGCGGCTTCGATCGCCACGTGGCTGAGCTTCTCGTTCAGCGTCGCGGCGGTCTTGAAGCTGCTTTCCATCGAGGACGTGTCCACGGGGAACGCGGACATCATGTCCTTCATCATCTGGGTCATGTCGGGGGTGGCGGTCTTGGCGGTGGCCATTGTCTAAATCCTCTCTGGTACTTTGGAGCGATCCGGAGCCGGCCATCCCGGCGTCGGTGCTGAGGAGAATATGCATGCTGCAGTGCAGCATTTCAAGATCAAATTGCTGCAGTGCAGCATTTTCCCGAAAAATGCCGCAAGGTCAATCCGTTGGCGGCGCGACGACATAGGTGCCGGGGGCATCGTCGAGCGGCGGATGCTCCGAATCACCCGGCTCGCGGGCCGGCACCCACTTGCCCGACCGCTTCGCGAGCCACGCGTCCCAGCGCGGCCACCACGAGCCCTCGTGGAACTCCGCCGTCTCGCGCCATGCGTCGTGATCGAGCGACAGGGCGGCATTCGTGTAATGGCCGTACTTCTTCTTGGTCGGCGGATTGACGACACCGGCGATATGGCCCGACTGCGACAGGATGAAGGTGCGGGACCGGCTGCCCATCCCCTGCACGCCGCGGTAACAATCCTTCCAGGCGGCGATGTGGTCGGTCTCGCAGGCCACGGAACAGAGCGGCACGTCCACGTCGCGCAGATGCAGCCGCTCGCCGAAGAGCTCGATGCCCTCCTCGGCGAAGGCGTTGTCCTGACAGAGGCGGCGCAGGTACTGGATCGCCATCTTCGCCGGCAGGTTCGCCCCGTCCCCGTTCCAGTAGAGCAGGTCGAAGGCCGGCGGCGTCTCGCCCATCATGTAGCTGCGGATCGCCGGCCCGTAGACCAGATCCCGCGACCGGAGGAAGGAGAAGGTGCGCGCCATGACCTGGCTCGGCAGCACGCCGGCGTCGCGCGCCTCGCCCTCGATCGCGTCCACGAAATCGTCCTGCAGGAAGGGCGTGAACTCCCCCTGGTCGGAAAAATCGGTGAGCGCGGTGAAAAAGGTCGCGGATTTGATCGACTTGTCGCCGCGCTTCTTCATGAGCGACAGCGTCAGCGCCAGCGTCGTGCCGGCGATGCAGTAGCCCACGACGTTGATGCGCTCCTGTCCGGTCATCGCCTTCACTTCGCGAATCGCGGTCAGGAATCCCTCGTCGATGTAGTCCTCCATGCCGACCTCGGCATAGGAGGGACCGGGATTGACCCAGCTGACCATGTAGAGCGTGTAGCCCTGTTCGGTCAGCCACTTGACGAGGCTGTTCTTCGCTTTCAGGTCGAGGATGTAGAACTTGTTGATCCACGGCGGGAAGATCAGCAGCGGCGTCTCGCGCTGCTGCTCGGTCGCGGGGGCGTACTGGATGAGCTCCATCATCCGGTTGCGGTAGACGACCTTGCCCGGCGACGTGCCGATGTTCTCGCCCACCTTGAAGGCGCGCTCGTCGGCCAGGCGCACGACGAGTTCGCCCTCGTTGGCCTCCAGATCCGCGACAAGGTTCTCGAGCCCCATCACGACGCTCTCGCCCTCGGTCTCGATCGCCTTCTCCAGCACATCCGGGTTGGTGCCGAAATAGTTGGTGGGCGCCATCATCTCGACGATCTGGCGCGAGAAGTAGCGCAAGCGCCGCTTTTCCGTCTCGTCGAGATCGTCGATCGCGGTCACGGCGTCGTCCACCGCCTGCGCGTAGATCATGTACTGCTGCTTGACGAAGTTGAAATAGGGGTGCGTCTTCCAGAGCGGGTTGGCGAAGCGCGGATCCTCGGGCGTGTCGTCCTCGGGCGGCTCGAGCTGGCCGTGCGCGAGCTGCTTCTGCGCCTCGACCCAGTGGGACAGCGACTTTCCCCACCAGGCGATCTGCTGTTCCAGGAGCTTGCCGGGGTTCTGCATCCATTCGACCCACCACGCCGCGGCGGCCTTGGCGTAGAGATCCCCGCCCGGGGTGCTGAGCCCCGGATTCGACGGCGGCTTGCTGCCGAGCGCCCGGATCAGCCGCTGCGTCAGCTCCTCGATCCGCTGGAGGTTCTCCTGCATGCGCTCGGCGCGTTCGATCTCGGAGACGTCATTGGTTGTCATGCTGCGGGATTCCACTTATCGTCGCTGCTGTGCAGCGTAGGTTGCCGGGGGAGCCGGGGCAACGAGGATATATGCGTCGTGGCCTGCATGTTCGGGCTGCGGTGTCCGGAGCGGCGGACGAAAAGGAGACCCTGATGCGCTATATGGCGACCTATGATTTCATGGAATCGGTTCGTAACACGAACCAGTGGCTCGGTGCGACCGCCAAGGCGCTCTCCGCCTATCCCTGGCTTTCGATGACGCCCAATCCGCTGATCCAGTGGATGGGCGCCTGGGGCGAGGTGACCGAGCGCAGCTTCGAGCGCATGGTCTGCAAGCCCGACTGGGGCATCCACACGCACACCTGCGCGGACGGGCGCGACCATCTCGTGCGCGTCGAGACCGTGATGGAGAAGCCCTTCGCCGATCTCGTCCACTTCAACGTGGTCGGCCGCCCGGAACAGCCGCGCAAGATCCTGCTCGTCGCACCGATGTCCGGCCACTACGCCACGCTCCTGCGCTCGACGGTCAAGAGCCTGATCCCCAACTGCGAAGTCTACGTGACGGACTGGCACAACGCCCGCGACATTCCCGTGAGCTGCGGCAAGTTCGACGTGGAGGACTACACCCTCTACCTCGTCGATTTCCTGCGCGAGCTCGGGCCGGACACGCATGTGATCGCCGTCTGCCAGCCGGCGCCGCTGGCGCTCGCGGCGACCGCGCATCTCGCCGCCGAGGACCCGGAGGCGCAGCCGCGCACGCTGACGCTCATCGGCGGGCCGATCGACCCGGACGCCACGCCGACCGACGTCACCGACTTCGGCCGCCGCGTGACCATGGGCCAGCTCGAGGAAACGCTGATCCAGCGCGTCGGCTTCAAGTACAAGGGCGTCGGGCGCATGGTCTACCCCGGGCTCCTGCAGCTCTCGTCCTTCATGTCGATGAATGCCGACCGGCACTCGCGCGCTTTCCGCGACCAGATCATCCGCGCGGCGAAGGGCGAGGCGTCGGACCACGACCCGCACAACCGCTTCTACGACGAATATCTCGCGGTCATGGACATGACGGCGGAGTTCTACCTCTCGACGGTCGAGCGCATCTTCAAGAACCGCGAAGTCGCCGAGAACGCCTTTACCGTCGCGGGCAAGCCGGTGGACATCGGCCAGATCACCAATGTCGCCGTCAAGACCGTCGAGGGCGCGAAGGACGACATCTCGGCACCGGGGCAGTGCGTCGCGGCGCTCGACCTGTTGACCGGCCTGCCCGCCGACAAGAAGGCCAGCCACCTCGAACCCGATGCCGGCCATTACGGGATCTTCGCGGGCAAGAGCTGGCGCAACAACATACGCCCCCTGGTGCTCGACTTCATCGACGCGAACAGCGGTCCCCACGCCCCCGCCGCCGCCGAGCAGGTCGCCTAACTGCGGCGGCCGCGCAGGCGGCGCCAGAGCGGCCGCACGTCCGTCGCGGCGACCATAACACCCAGCGGAATCATCCAGAAGCCGAGTACCGGCAGAAACCCCAGGATGCCGCCCACGATCAGCAACAGCCCCACGGGTAATCGCGTGCCGGGCGGCAGGCGGCGCCGGATGCAGCGCTGCCAGTAACGCAGGCGCGCCCGCCAGCGGCGGCGCGGCCGCCGCGATGGCCCGGAGCTCATGCCGGCGCGTACATGCCCTTTTCGCGCGCCAGACCCTGCATCCGCTCCTGCAGCTTCTCGAAGGCGCGCACCTCGATCTGACGGATGCGCTCCCGGCTGACGTCGTAGCGCCCCGAGAGCTCCTCGAGAGTCACCGGATCGTCGGTCAACCGGCGCTGCGTGAGGATGTCGCGCTCGCGCTCGTTCAGAACGCCCATCGCCTCGGCCAGAAGCTCGCGCCGCGCGTCGAGCTCGTCGCGCGCCTCGTAGTCGCTCGCCTGGTCGGCGCTCTCGTCCTCGAGCCAGTCCTGCCACTGCAGCGAGCCCTCGCCCTCCTGGCCGACCTGCGCGTTGAGCGAGGCGTCGCCGCCCGACAGACGCCGGTTCATCGAGATCACCTCTTTCTCGGTCACACCGAGATCCTTGGCGATCCGCTGCACCGCTTCCGGGCGCAGGTCACCCTCCTCCAGCGCGCCGATGCGCGCCTTGGCCTTGCGCAGGTTGAAGAAGAGTTTCTTCTGCGCCGACGTGGTGCCCAGTTTCACGAGGCTCCATGAGCGAAGGATGTATTCCTGGATCGAGGCGCGGATCCACCACATCGCGTAGGTGGCGAGGCGGAAGCCCTTCTCGGGGTCGAAGCGCTTGACCGCCTGCATCAGCCCGACGTTCGCCTCCGAGATCACCTCGGAGGTCGGCAGGCCGTAACCGCGGTAGCCCATCGCGATCTTCGCCGCGAGGCGCAGGTGCGAGGTGACCAGCCTGTGCGCCGCCTCGGTGTCCTGCTCCTCCACCCAGCGCTTGGCGAGCATGTATTCCTCTTCCGGTTCCAGAAGCGGAAACTTCCGGATCTCCTGAAGATATCGGTTGAGACCCTGCTCGGGACTCGGGGCCGGCAGATTCCCGTAATTCGCCATTTCTGACCTCTCCTGCGTCCCCGCAATGTTGCGGGGCTTAACATAAATAGTGAACCGCTCGGTTCAGTTCAAGCCCGCCATCCGGGGCGCCCCGTGTCA
Source organism: Rhodosalinus sp. (assembly GCF_041685465.1). Lineage (NCBI taxonomy): Bacteria > Pseudomonadati > Pseudomonadota > Alphaproteobacteria > Rhodobacterales > Paracoccaceae > Rhodosalinus > Rhodosalinus sp. The sequence goes on from NZ_JAWLFS010000017.1 coordinate 14,174, forward strand.
GGGATGCCTCACCGCGGGCGGCGTCGAAAGGGAAACCCGCCAGCATGTCAGCGGTTTCACGCGGACGTGCAGGCACGGGAGAAAATGTTACGTCCCGGGGCTCAAAGCAGCGGCGCCATGGTGGCCATCAGGTTCTGCAGCGCGCGGCGCCCCTGCGACCACGCCGCCACTTCCTCCGGTGCGACGCGCTGCGCGCTGGCGATGTACTCGGCCTGCCGCGCGTCGAGCGCGCCGACGAAGTCCCCGTCGGCGGCCAGGAGCGAGTTCTCGAAGTTGAGCTCGAAGCTCCGCCGGTCGAGGTTGGCCGACCCGATCATCGCCGCCTGCCCGTCGATGCTGACGATCTTGGCATGCAGAAGGCCGCCGGGATATTCGTGGATGCGCACCCCGGCGATCAGAAGCTGGCGGAAGTAGCTCCGGCTCGCCAGCCCCACGACGACGCTGTCGTTTCGACCCGGCAGGACGAGGTCCACCGCGACACCGCGCAGGGCGGCAGCGCAGATCGCCTGCTGTACCGTCTCGCTCGGCACGTAATAGGGCGTGGTGATCGTGAGCCGCTCGCGCGCCGCGGCGAAGAGCAGCGTCGCCGTGTCCGGCACATCGGCGAAGGCGTCGTCCGGCCCCGTCCCCATCGCCACCGCCGTCACCGCGCCGCCGGGCACGGGCGCGACCGGCGCGGCGAGCAGATCGCGCAGATCCTCGCCCGCGTGCAGTTCCCAGTCCTCCGCGAAAAGGCACTGCAACTGCCAGGCCACCGGCCCCTCGACACGCGCCATCACGTCCACCCAGGGCGCGTATCGCGCCTTGGGCCGGAAGGCCGCGTCTGCGCAGTTCTGGCTGCCCACATAGGCCACGCGCCCGTCGATCACCGCGATCTTGCGGTGGTTGCGGATGTCCACCCGCGCAAAGAACATGTGCAGAAGCGCGAAGCGGAAGCCGAAGGCGAGCCCGGTCTTCACCCCGGCCTCGGCGAGCGCGGCCCAGGCGCGCGACTGCGTCAGCTTGCGCGAGCCCAGCGCGTCCACCATGACCCGGCAGGTCACGCCGCGCCCGGCCGCGCGGCGCACCGCCTCCAGCACGGCCGTGCCGTTGGTGTCCTCCAGCCAGATGTAGAACAGGAGGTGCACGGTTTCCGTCGCCGCGTCGATGTCCGCCACGAGCCGCCGGATCGAATCCTCCGACGAGGCCGCGAGCGTCGCCCGATTGCCGCCGACCGGCGCGAACCCGTTCGACGCCGCGGCCCGGCCGAAGGCCTGCGCGGCCGGCAGATCGGCATGCGCGACCGGCACCACGCCGGGCACCGCCCGCGGCAGACGCGCCTCGATCGTCTTGAGCTGACGCAGTTTGCGCCGGCCGAAGTCGACCTCGCCGAAGAGGAAATAGAGAAGGATGCCCAGACCCGGCAAGGCGACGACGCAGATGATCCAGGCGAGCCGCGCCGCCGGCGTGCGCCGCTCCCGCAACAGGATGCGAAAGAGCGTTGCGATCTGCGCGGCGAAGAAAACGAGCGCGCCCGCCGACAGGAAGAGCACCGTCCCGTTCATCCCCCCCCGCCCCCGCGGAGCGTCGCGATCAGGGCCTCCATGTCCGGCGGCAGCGGCGCGGTGAAGCGCATCTCCTCGCCGCTGACCGGATGACGGAAGCCGAGCACCGCGGCATGGAGCGCCTGCCGCGGGAAGCCCGCGGCGCCCTCGGCCGCCCCCGCGGGCAGCGCGCGCGCCGCGAGCCGGCGGCGCCCGCCGTAGAGCGGGTCGCCGATCAGGCCGTGGCCGACATGCGCCAGATGTACGCGGATCTGGTGCGTGCGCCCGGTCTCGAGCCAACAGTCCACCAGCGCCGCCGCCGGCGGCGTGCCGAAGGTCTCGGCCACGCGCAGGCGCGTGACCGCGCGACGCCCGCCACTCTTGCGAACCGCCTGCCGCTTGCGCTCGTGCGGGTGGCGTCCGAGCGGCGCCTCGATCCGGAGCACGGCCGCCGGCTCGTCCGAAACGCCCGGAATCCCCATCAACCGCGGCTCCGCCGCGTCCGGCACGCCGTGAACGACGGCACGGTAAAGCCGCTCGACACTGTGCGTGGCGAACTGCGCGGCCAGCGCGCCATGCGCGCGATCGCTCTTGGCGGCGACGAGCACGCCGCTCGTGTCCTTGTCGAGGCGGTGCACGATGCCCGGCCGCTCCTCGCCGCCGATCCCCGAGAGGCTCCCGCCGCAGTGCCACATCAGCGCGTTGACCAGGGTGCCCGCCGGCGTGCCCGGCGCGGGATGCACCGCCATGCCGGCGGGCTTGTCGATCACGATGAGATCCGCGTCCTCGTGGAGCACGGAGAGCGGGATCGCCTCGGCCCCGAGGTCGTCGCGCGGGCGCACCGCGAGGGCGATCTCGACCGCCGCCCCCGGCATGGGGCGGGCGGCCGGATCGCGGGCCGGCACGCCGTCCACCCGCACCGCCCCCTCGGCGAGGAGCCGCGCCAGACGGGAGCGCGACAGCCTTGCCCCGTCTGGCGCATGGGCCGCCAGCGCCTTATCAAGGCGGGACGGCGGATCGGCGCCGAGATGGAAGCGGAGGATCTCTTCGGTCATGGACGGAGCGCCTCGGGAGGAGCAGGAACCCGCACAGCTCAGGCGGCTGCGCCGGCTGGTCACGGTGCTGACAGCGACCATGATCGTCGGCTGTCTAGTCGTGATCGTCGTGCTTGTCATCCGCCTGGCCGACCGCAGCCCTGCCCTGCCGCAGGTGATCGAACTTCCCGACGGCGCCGCGGCGGTGGCGCTGACGCAGGGGCCCGGCTGGTACGCGGTGGTCACCGACGACGACCGCATCCTGATCTACGACCGGATGACCGGCACGCTGCGCCAGACCGTCCGGGTGACGTCCGGCGAGTGACGTGACGCGCCCGCCGTCGCTCAGCGGCGGCCGGCGAAGAACGCGCGCAACAGCTCCGCCGCCTCCCGCTCGGCGAGGCCGGGGTAGACCTCGGGCCGGTGGTGCGCCTGGGGGTGGGAAAAGACCCGCGCGCCGTGGGCCACGCCGCCCGATTTCTCGTCCGCCGCGCCGTAATAGAGCCGCGCGATCCGGGCGAAGGCGATGGCCTGCGCGCACATCGCGCAAGGCTCCAGCGTGACGTAAAGGGAATGCCCCGGCAGCCGCTCGGACCCGGCCGCCGCGCAGGCGGCGCGCAGGGCGAGGATCTCGGCATGCGCGGATGGGTCGGACAACGCGCGCGTGCGGTTGCCCGCCCGCGCGACGATGTGCCCCGCCGGGTCCGCGACCACCGCGCCCACCGGCACCTCGCCGCGCGCGGCGGCAGCGCGCGCCTCGGCGAGCGCGGCGTCCATATGCGTGCGAAACGCCATTCCGGCCATTAGCGAGGCAGGCGGCGCTTGCGCAAGGGGCGCGCGGCGCCTAGAGCCGGGCCATGAGTGGCAAGAGCCCCACATCCCCCGAGGGCGAGCGCATCGCCAAGGTGCTCGCCCGCGCGGGCGTCGCCAGCCGGCGCGAGGCCGAGCGCCTGATCACCGAGGGGCGGGTCAGCGTGAACGGAAAGCGCATCGAGCGCGCCGCGCTCAACGTCACGGACCGCGACCGCATCACCGTCGACGGGCGCGAGATCGGGGCGCCCGAGCCCGTGCGCCTCTGGCTCTATCACAAGCCCGCGGGCCTCGTGACCACCACGAAGGACGAACAGGGCCGCCCCACCGTCTTCGACGAGCTGCCCGAGGGCATGCCGCGGGTGATGAGCGTGGGCCGGCTCGACCTCAACTCCGAGGGGCTGCTGCTGCTGACCAACGACGGCGCGGTGAAGCGGCGGCTCGAGCTGCCCGCGACCGGCTGGACCCGCCGGTACCGCGCGCGGGTGAAGGGCCGGCCCACCGAGGACACGCTGGCACCGATCCGTGCGGGGCTGACGCTCGAGGGCGAGCGGTTCCAGCCGATGACCGTGCGCATCGACCGGCAGACGGGCGCGAACGCCTGGCTCACGATCTCGCTGCAAGAGGGCCGCAACCGCGAGGTCCGCCGCGCGCTCGAGGCGGTCGGCCTGCCGGTGAACCGCCTGATCCGGGTGAGCTACGGGCCCTTCCAGCTCGGCGAGCTGAAGCCCGGCGCGGTCGAGGAGGTCAAGCCGCGCATCCTGCGCGACCAGCTCGGCCTTGCCCCCGAGGCCGCGGGGGCCCCGGAGAAATCCGTGAAACCCGCGCGCGCCCGGCGACGGAGCGCGCCCCCCCGGCGCGGCAACGGCGGCAACGGCGGCCGCGGCTCGGGGCGCACCTAGCTAGGCGGCCGGCGATTGCCTATGTTGGCCCCGACGCAGACCAAGGGGCCGTTTCGTGTCGCGACTGATCATCGCCCTGCTGCTCGCCGCGGTGCTGACGGCCGCGGCCGCCATCGCCGTCTCGCTGATCTCCGAGACGGGCGAGCGGACCGGGCGTGCCATGGGCCGGCCCGGCGGACGGCTCAACGCGGTGCAGCGGGTCGCCTATGTGCTGCTGATGGCGGTCATGCTGGGCACCGCGGCCGGCTGGCTGGGGCCCGAGTGATGGCAGAGCGCTACGGCAGCAAATACAGCCCCGACCCCCCGCCCGAGGATGCGGAGGCGCGCGCGGCCGCGCACCGCCTCTCGACCGCGCCGACGCGCTTCCGCATCGACCCCGCGGGGGCGCGCGTCAATTTTCTCTATCTCCCCGCCGCCGTGCTGGCGTTCGTGGCGCTCGGCGGCGGGCCGGAGCGGCTGGCCCTCGGGCTGATCGGCGCGGGGCTCTGGGCGCTCGCCGCATGGCTCACGCGCGAGGGGCTGAGGGCCGAGGCCGCCTATCACGACCGCACGGTGGCGCGCCGCCCCGCGCTGCCCCGCAAGCTCGCGGCGAGCGCCCTGACAGGCGCCGGCACCATTGTCGCCGCCGCCGTCTCGGGAACCGATCCGCTCGGTGCGGTGCTCTACGGCGTGATCGCCGCGGCGCTGCACGCCACGGCCTTCGGGATCGACCCGCTCTCGGACAAGGGCGTAGCCGGCGTGGACGAGTTCCAGCAGGACCGCGTCGCCCGCGCTGTCGAGGAGGCGGAGGCCCGGCTCGCGGAGATCCGCCGCACCGCCGCACGGATCGGCGACCGCCCGCTCGAGGAGCGGGTGGCGCGCTTCGAGACCGCCGCGCAGGAGCTGTTCCGCACAGTCGAGGCCGACCCGCGCGACCTGACCTCGGCTCGGCGCTTCCTGTCGGTCTATCTGACCGGTGCGCGCGACGCGACGGCGAAATACGCCGAGATCGCGGGACGCGGCGGGTCGACCGCCGCACGGCAGGACTACATGGCGCTTCTCGACGATCTGGAAGAGAATTTCGCGGCCCGCACGCGGAAACTCTTGCAGAACGACCGCACCGACCTGAACGTCGAGATCGAGGTGCTGCGCGACCGCCTCAAGCGCGAGGGACTGCGGACCGAGGACAGCGACGAATGAGGACACCCGAGATGTCGGACAAGGTACGCGCCGAGGCCCGCGAGGCCACGGGCCTCGTGGACGAGGCGACCGCCGTGACGCTGCCCGAGCCCGGTGCGGCAGAGGCCGTCACGCCGCTCGAGAAGGCCGATCCAGCGACGTCGGCCGAAATTCGCCGCCGGATGGAGGAGATCGACCTCCGCGACACGAACTCCATCGTCTCCTTCGGTTCGACGGCGCAGGCGGAGCTGCAGGAAATCAGCCAGTCGATGCTCGCCGACGTGCGCAACAAGGACGTGGGGCCGGCGGGCGATTCGCTGCGCGACATCGTCACGACGATCCGCGGCTTCTCCGTCTCCGAACTCGACGTGCGACGCGACCGCACCTTCTGGGAGCGGCTCACCGGTCGCGCCGCGCCCTTCGCACGGTTCACCGCGCGCTACGAGGAGGTGCAGGGCCAGATCGACCGCATCACCGACAACCTCCTGCGTCACGAGCATCGGCTGCTGAAGGACATCAAGTCGCTCGACCACCTCTACGAGAAGACGCTCGCCTTCTACGACGAACTCGCGCTCTACATCGCCGCGGGAGAGGCGAAGCTGCGCGCGCTCGACGCAGAGGACATCCCCGCGAAGGAACGCGCGGTCGCGGCCGCCGCCCCCGACGCGCAGGTGATGGCCGCGCAGGAGCTGCGTGACCTGCGCGCGGCGCGCGACGATCTGGAGCGCCGGGTGCACGACCTGAAGCTCACGCGGCAGGTCACGATGCAGTCGCTCCCCTCGATCCGGCTGGTGCAGGAGAACGACAAGAGCCTCGTGACCAAGATCAACTCGACGCTCGTCAACACCGTGCCGCTCTGGGAGACGCAGCTCGCGCAGGCGGTGACGATCCAGCGCTCGGCCGAGGCCGCGGCGGCCGTGAAGGAGGCGAGCGACCTGACGAACGACCTTCTGACCTCGAACGCGGAGACGCTGCGCGAGAGCAACCGCGCGATCCGCCACGAGATGGAACGCGGCGTGTTCGACGTCGAGGCGGTCAAGACGGCCAATGACGAGCTCATCGCGACGATCCGGGAGAGCCTGCAGATCGCCGACGAGGGCAAGGCGAAGCGCGCCGAGGCCGAGACCGAACTTCAGAAGATGGAGGCGGAGCTGCGCGAGACGCTGTCCGCCGCGAAGAGCCGGGGCGCGGCAGAGGCGTCGTCGGAATGATCGCGCGGCGCGCCCTCTCCTTCGCGCCGGCGCTGGCACTGCTGGCCGCCTGCGAGGTCGCGCCCCCCGACGTGGCGCCGCCGGAGACCGCCCGCCCCGAGACGCCAGAGGCCGCGGCGCCCGCCGATGCGGCCCCCGACGCGCGCTCGGGGCAGAGCCGCGCGCTCGCCACGCACTACGCGCGTCTCGAGGACGACCTGCTGGCGCGGGGGCTGCTGCGCACCGATGGCGGCGGACCGGACACCCGTTACTCGACCCAGGATCTGCTGACGAACTTCGAGCGCATCGCCTTCTACGAGGAATACGTGCGCGGCGCCGGGTTGCGGCGCGCGTCCCGCACGCCGGGACGGCTCAAGCGGTGGCCGGGCCCCGTGCGCGTCACGGCCGAGTTCGGCGCCAGCGTCCCGCCCGCGCAGCGCACGCGGGACACGAACGAGCTTCGGGGGTTCGTCGCGCGGCTCGCGCGGGTGACCCGGCATCCGATCACCTACACCGAGGGGGATGCGGCGAATTTCCACGTCCTGTTCATGGGCGAGGACGACCGCGCTCAGACGATCCGGCGCATTCGCGCCCTGGTGCCCAACATCGACGCCACGGCGCTGGATATCTTCCGCGACATGCCGCGGGGGATCCACTGTCTCGTGCTCGCCTTCTCGGATGAGCCGGGGGGGCAGCGCTACGATCAGGCCATCGCCTTCATCCGGGCCGAGCATCCCGACCTGATGCGGAGCGCATGCATCCACGAGGAGGTGGCGCAGGGTCTCGGCCTCGCCAACGACAGCCCGCGCGCGCGACCCTCGATCTTCAACGACGACGACGAGTTCGCGCTGCTGACGAGCCACGACGAGATGCTTCTGCGGATGCTCTACGATCCGCGCCTGCGGCCGGGGATGAC
>NZ_JAWLFS010000018.1:0-21536 GCF_041685465.1 Rhodosalinus sp.
ACGTCGCGGACCTTGGCGTTGTACTCCACGAAATTGGTCAGCGCCGCGTCGAGCGTCTCGGACTCGACCATGTTGTAGTGCTGCACGTCGTCGGCAGCGAGCGCCGTGGCCGAGAGGCCGAACGCGACGGCGGCGATCAGGCTCTTCAAGGTCGTCATCATCTGTCTCCTGTGGCGGGGACGTCCCCCGGTGGGCGGAACGGCCGATCACGCCGGCGCATTTCCGACAATAATTGTCGGATACACCGGCCCGATCCGGCCGGTCAAGCGGAGTCTGAGTGATTATGTCGGGATTTGCCGCGGCATCATGCCCCGGCCCCGCGCACCTCCGCGAGGTCGGCCTCCACCGCCGCCACCATGTCGCCGAGAAGCTCCGGATCGGCGGCGTTCACGCGGCTCCAGGTGGGGATGAAGGGGGTCTCGAAGGGGTTGTCGAGAAAGGCCTGGCCCGCGCGCATGATGTTCTCGGCGAAGAGCTCGACGGACTGCTCCTCCTTGTGGCGGTCCAGCGTCAGCCCGTTCATCGCCGCGTCGTTGTAGTAGCTTTCCAGCATGTCGAGCGCGGTGCGGTAGTAGACCGCCTTCAGCGTGCGGAAGGTGTTCTGCGTGAAGACGGTCCCGTCCGCGGCGAGCTTGCGGAAGATCGCCTTGCAGATGTCGGTGGACATGCGGTTGAGGCCGGTCGCCGCGTCCTCGGGCGAGAGCGCCTGGTGCTTGTGGTCGTAGGCGTCGGAAATCTCGACCTGGCAGATGGATTTCGGCGCGAGGTTGCGCCACGCCTCGCTCAGCACGCCGATCTCGAGGCCCCAGTCGGAAGGGATGCGCAGATCCGGCAGCGTCGCGGTGCGCAGCGCCACCTCGCCGGAGAGCGGATACCGGAAGCTGCGCAGGAAATCGACGAAGTCGCGGTCGCCGACCACCGTGCGCAGCGCCACCAGAAGCGGCGAGACCAGGAGCCGCGTCACCCGCCCGTTCATCTTGCCGTCGCCGATGCGGGGGTAGAAGCCCTTGGAGACCTGGTAGGAGAAGTTGGGGTTCACCACCGGGTAGATCAGCCGCGTCAGCATGTGGCGCGAGTAGGTGAGGATGTCGCAATCATGGATCGCCGCGACCCAGGTGTCGCGCCGCGCCAGCATGTAGCCCATGCAGGTCCAGACGTTCTTGCCCTTGCCGGGTTCCGACGGGTAGAGACCGTGCGCCTTCAGCCGGTCGCCGAGCGCGCGCTGGCGCGGGCTGTCGTTCCAGATCACGACATGCTCCTGCGGCAGCCGGTCGAAGAATCGCACCGCTTCGGCGTATTGCGCGGCGTCCGCCTGATCGAGGCCGATCACGATGCGCCGCAGGTAGGGCACCTGCGCGATCTCGTCGAGGATCTGCGGCAGCGCCTCGCCCTCGAGCTCCGAGTGGAGCGAGGGCAGGATGAGCGTCACGGGCCGCTCGCGCGTGAAGGTCGTCACCGCGTGGGTGAGGGCGTCGGGCGAGACCGAGCGCAGATCGTGCAGCGTCGCCACCTGTCCGTTCTGATGAAAATCGGCCACGATCCCGCTCCTTGGTTGTCCGGCGTCAGAGCGCGACGCCCGCCTCGCAGAGTATCCGCTCAACGGCGCAGGACCAGCCCTCGGGGCCGGGGGCGCGGGTGCGCAGGATGCGCCCCTCCGCCTCGCCGTCGAGCCGGGGGAGGGGCGCGCGCTGCGGGTTGGCGACGATCGCGGCGCGGTCCGCGGCCTCCAGCATCTCGATGTCGTTGGGCGCGTCCCCGAGCGCGAGAAGGCGCGTCGCGCCGAGCGTCGCGGCCACCTCGCGCATGCGGTCGGCCTTGGTGTGGCCGAAGCCGAGGGTCAGGAAGCGCCCGCCCTCGCGGGCGGTGACGCCCGCGGCGCGCAGCGCGCGGGCGAAGGCGGCGCGCGCCGCCTTCGCGCCCGTCCAGACGCCGGGCTCGGTAAAGGCCCGGTCGCGGGCGCGCGCGGCCTCCCGCTCGGGCAGGCCGGTCAGCGTGGCGACCTCGGCGACCGACATCTCCGAGACGCCGCGGAAGGGCGCGCGGAGGTCCCCGGGCAGGGCATCGAGGACGGCCATCAGACGCGCATGCTCGGTCGCGTCGGGCTGCGCAGCGGCACCGCGGGGCACGATCCCGCCGCCGTTCTCGCAGATTGCCGGCACGTCGGAGAGCCCCAGAGCGTCGCGCAGCGCCACGATCTCGGCGGCGGTCTTGGAACTCGCGAGCACGACCGGAACCCCGGCCGCGCGCAGACGTTCCAACGTGGGCGCCGCCGGCGCCCAGGAATAGGTCGCGTGGTCCAGAAGCGTGCCGTCGAGGTCGGTGACGATCGCCCAGCCCGCCATGCGTCCCGCTCCTTCGCATCGGTATTCCGTCGTGTGCAAGGTCGGCATTGACTTTTCCGAGAGAACTACTCAGATTTCAGATACAGGCCGAGGGCGACTCACGCGAGTCCCCTCTGCCCGGGTCCGGCGTGCCGCGCTTTGCGCAAGGTCAAAGACCGCGGACCGCCCGGCGCCCCTAGACTGAGACATGCGGCCGCGGGACGCGCCGGGAGGATGACATGATCGTGTGCCACTGCATGAACATCTCGCGCGACGATATCCGGCGCGCCGTGGACTGGATGCGCGCGTCCGACCCGGACACGCTCATCACCCCCGGCAAGGTCTACCGCGCGCTCGGCAAGAAGGCCGATTGCGGCGGGTGCCTGCCGCTCTTCATCGACAGCATGGAAGCCTGTGACAGTCTGCAGGTGCCCGCCGAACTGCGCCGCCTGCGCAAGGCCCCGCGGCAGGGCGGGACGGGCTGACGCGCGGGGGCGGCCCGCGCCGGCCGCCCATCGGTCCCTCGGGGGCGGGTGCGTCGTGACGACGGTTGCAGCGCCGCCCGGAATTGCGCACTCTGCGCTACGTGACATTCCGAGGAGACCGTGATGAAGGGTGACGACAAGGTCATCGACTACCTGAACAAGGCGCTGCGCAGCGAGCTGACCGCCATCAACCAGTACTGGCTGCACTACCGCCTGCAGGAGGACTGGGGCTTCGGCAAGGTCGCCAACAAGTCGCGCGAGGAGAGCATCGAGGAGATGCACCACGCTGACAAGCTGGTCGAGCGGATCATCTTCCTCGAGGGGCATCCGAACCTGCAGAAGCTCGACTCGCTGCGCATCGGGCAGACCCTCAAGGAAACGATGGAGTGCGACCTCGCTGCCGAGCACGAGGCGCGCACGCTCTACATCGAGGCGCGCAACCACTGCGACAGCGTGGGCGATTACGTGACGAAGAATCTCTTCGAGGAGCTGATCGCCGACGAGGAGGGCCACATCGACTTCCTCGAGACGCAGCTCGATCTCATCGAGAAGCTCGGGATCGAGAAATACGGCCTTCTCAACGCCTCCACCGCCGACGAGGGCGAGGAGTGACATCTCCGGCGCCGCGGCCCTCCGGGTCGCGGCGCGCGCGCCGGACCTCCCGTGCACTGTGACTCCCTCGGCCGGCGGTGGTAGCAGGGGAGGCATCGCGCGGGCGGAGGGAGCACATGGCATCTGACCCGGACACCGGCGGGGCGGACGAACGGCCCGACAGCCTGCACTTCGAGGGCGACCCCGGCGCCGGCCGGTCGAAATGGCTGGCCCTTGCGCTGGCGCTCGCGCTCGCCGCGTGGCTCGGCAGCGGCTATGTCCTGCCCTCCGAGGAGCCCGCCCCGGCAGAGGCGCGCAGCGACGGACCCGAGCCCGTGCAGGTCGCCGTGCGCCGCTCCGAGGCGGAGCCGGTGATGCGGTTCTTCGTCGCGGAAGGACAGACCGAACCCGAGCGCGACACGCAGGTCCGCGCCGAGGCGACCGGCAACGTCACAGAAATGGCGGCCGCCAAGGGCGACACGGTCGAGGCCGGTCAGCTGATCGCCAGCATCGCGCAGGACCGCGCGCGCGCCGATCTCGAGCGCGCCGAGGAAGAGGTCGACCGCGCCCGGCGCGATTTCGAGAACGCGCAGACCCTGCTCGAAAGCGGCGCCGGCACGGTCGACCGCGTGGCACAGACGCGCGCCGCGCTCGCTGCCGCCGAATCCCAGCTCACCAGCGCCCGGGAGACGCTCGAGGATACCCGCATCCGCGCGCCCTTCGGGGGACGTGTGGAATCGCTCGACATCGAGGAGGGCGAATTCGTCTCCGCCGGTTCGGCGGTCGCACGGATCGTCGACCTGGCGCCGCTGACCGTCTCGGTCAGCGTGCCGCAGGGCGAGATCGCGGCGCTGTCGGAGGGGCAGACGGCGGAGGTCAGCGTCGTCACCGGCGAGACGCGGGAGGGCCGCGTCGCCTTCCTCGGCACCGCGGCCGATCCGCAGACACGCACCTTCTCCGCGGAGGTGGAGGTGGCCAACGACGATGGCGCGATCCCTGCCGGCGTCAGCGCGCAGGTCCGCATCCCCAAGGGCGAGGTCGCGGCGCATTTCCTCTCGCCCGCGATCCTCTCGCTCGACCCGGCCGGGCGGCTCGGCATCAAGACCGTCACGGAGGAGGACACCGTCGCCTTCCACCCGGTCGAGATCGTGCGCGCCGGGACCGAGGGCATCTGGGTCACCGGCCTGCCCGATCCGGCGCGGGTCATCACCGTCGGGCAGGGCTTCGTCTCGGAGGGCGAGGCCGTCGCGGCCCGGCCGGAGGAGGATCTCGAGCTCGGGCAGATGCGTGACCGCCTGCTCGACACGCCCGACGCGCCGGAGGGCGAGCGCCCATGAGCGCGATCATCGACGCGGCCTTCGCCCGCGCCCGCGTGGTGGTCATGCTGCTCGCCTTCGTGCTGACCTTCGGCGCCGTGGCCTATGTCCAGATCCCGAAGGAAGCGGCGCCGGAGGTGCCGATCCCGGTGATCTACGTGATCACCACGCTCGAGGGCATCGCGCCCGAGGACGCCGAGCGCCTGCTGATCGAACCGCTCGAGACGGAGCTCGCGAGCGTCACCGGCGTGGACGAGATGCAGGCGACGGCGCGCGAGGGCTCGGCCTCGGTGACGCTGGAGTTCGACGCGGGCTTCGATTCGGACGAGGCGATCGACAGCGTGCGCGAGGCGGTGGACCGTGCGCGGCCCGATCTGCCCGAGGACGCGACCGAACCGTCCGTCAACGAGGTCAACACCGCGCTCTTCCCGGTCCTGACCGCCATCCTGTCCGGTCCGGTGCCCGAGCGTGCCCTCAACGGGATCGCCGACGAGCTTCAGGACCGGCTGGAGGCGCAGCCCGGCGTGCTGGAGGTCGATATCGGCGGCGCGCGCGACGACCTCGTCGAGGTGCTGATCGACCCCACGATCTTCGAGACCTACAACATTTCCTTCGACGAGCTCACGAGCCAGATCCAGCGCAACAACCGCCTGATCGCCGCCGGCGCCATCGAGACGGGTGCAGGGCGCATCGTGCTCAAGGTGCCGGGGCTGATCGAGGACATCGAGGACGTGATGCAGCTGCCGGTGAAGGTGCGCGGCGACACGGTCGTGACCTTTTCCGAGGTCGCAACGATCCGGCGCAGCTTCGAGGACCCGACCGGCTTCGCCCGGATCGACGGCCAGCCCGCCCTCGCGCTCGAGATCAAGAAGCGCGTCGGCGCCAACATCATCGAGACGGTCGAGACCTCCAAGCGCGTGATCGAGGCGGCCTCCGAGGACTGGCCCGAGACGGTGCGCGTCGATTACCTGCAGGACCAGTCCGAATACGTCCGCGACATCCTCAGCGATCTCGAGGCGAACGTGATCGCGGCGGTCCTTCTGGTGATGATCGTGGTGATCTGGGCGCTGGGCTGGCGCCCTTCGGTGCTGGTCGGCCTGGCGATCCCTGGGGCGTTCCTGACCGGCGTCGGCGCCCTCTGGGCGATGGGCGAGACGATGAACATCGTGGTCCTCTTCTCGCTCATCATGGTGGTGGGGATGCTGGTGGATGGCGCGATCGTCACCACCGAGCTCGCCGACCGCAAGCTCCAGCAGGGCGAGGCGCCGCCCGCCGCCTACGCCGCCGCCGCCAAGCGGATGGCCTGGCCGATCATCGCCTCCACGGTGACGACGCTCAGCGTCTTCTTCCCGCTCCTGTTCTGGACGGGCACGGTGGGCGAGTTCATGGGCTTCCTGCCGCTCACGGTGATCCTGACGCTTTCGGCCTCGCTGGCGATGGCGCTGGTGTTCATCCCCGTGCTCGGCGGCGTGATCGGCCGCGCGCAGCCGCAGTCGGCGGCCGCAAGGCGCGTCCTCCACGAATCGGAACGCGGCGACCCGCGCCGCGCCGGCGGCTGGACGGGGCGCTATGCGAAGCTCGTGCAATGGGCCGTGGTCCGGCCCTGGACGGTGCTGGCCCTCGCGGTGGCGCTCCTGATCGGCTCGGTGGGCAGCTACGCGGACTACGGGCGCGGCGTGACCTTCTTCCCGGAGGTGGAGCCCGATTTCATGCAGGTGACGCTGCGCGCGCGCGACAGCTTCTCGATCTACGAGCAGGACACGCTCGTGCGCGAGGTCGAACGCCGGCTCATGCGCTACGACGGCGTCGCATCGGTCTACGCCCGCACCGGTGGCTCGCAGCGCGCCGACGACGAGGTGATCGGCACCCTGCAACTCGAGCTCACCGAATGGGACACGCGCCGCCCGGCCGAGGCGATCGGCGCCGACATCCGTGCAGAGATGGCCGGGATCCCCGGCATCGAGGCCGAGGTGCAGGCCCAGCAGCAGGGGCCGACGCAGGGCAAGCCCGTGCAGCTCGAATTGCGCGCCGCCGATCCGGAGGTACAGGACGAAGCGGTCGAGCAGGTGCTGGCCCGCATGGCGGAGATCGGCGGCTTCACCGACATCACCGACACCCGCGCGTTGCCCGGCGTCGAGTGGAGCCTCGAACTCGACCGCAGCCAGGCCGCGCGCTTCGGCGCGGATGTCACGCTTCTCGGGCAGTCGGTGCAGCTTCTCACGCGCGGCATCACCGTGGCCGACTACCGGCCTGCCTACGCCGACGGCACGGTGGACATCCGCGTGCGCTTTCCCGCGGCAAGCCGCAGCTTCGAGGAGCTCAGGGGGCTGCGCGTGCCCACGGCGGAAGGGCTCGTGCCGATCGGCAACTTCGTCGCCTTCGAGCCGGTGCCGCGGACCGGCACGCTCAACCGCATCGACCAGCGCCGCGTCGTGACCATTGCCGCCGATGTCGCACCGGGGCTTCTGGTCAACGACCAGATCGAGGCGCTGCGCGCCGCGCTCGACGAGACGGAGCTGCCCGATGGCGTGACGTGGAGTTTCGCGGGCGAGGCCGAGGAACAACAGGCCGCTGCGCAGTTCCTGTCGGTCGCCTTCGCCGTCGCGGTGGCGCTCATGTTCACGGTGCTGGTGCTGCAGTTCAACAGCTTCTTCCAGGCCTTCGTCGTGATGTCGGCGATCGTGTTCTCGGTCGCGGGCGTGCTTCTCGGGCTGTTGGTGACGGGCCGGCCCTTCGGCGTGGTGATGGGCGGGATCGGGGTGATCGCGCTTGCCGGGATCGTGGTGAACAACAACATCGTGCTGATCGACACCTACAACGTCCTGCGCCGCGAGGGGCAGACCCCGTTCGAGGCGGCGCTGCGCGCCGGCGCGCAGCGTCTGCGGCCCGTGGTGCTGACCTCGGTGACGACGGCGCTCGGCCTTCTGCCGATGGTGATCGGGGTCTCCATCGACTTCTTCCGCCGCGAGATCGTCTACGGCGCACCGTCGACGCAGTGGTGGACCGAGCTCGCCTCCTCCATCGCGGGCGGGCTCGTCGTGGCGACCGTGCTGACCCTCGTCGTCACGCCCGCGCTGCTGATGCTCGGCGAAAAGCGCGCAGAGCGCCCGGCCGCCCGCGCGCGCCGGGACGAGGCACGCGCCACCGCGTCGCCCTGAGCGATCACCCGACCGACCAGGCGCCCGATGCGCGGACAGGGGGCAAATGCGCGCGTCCCCGGGCCTTCGGGTCCCGAGACCGGACCGTCGCGCCGGCCGCGTGGGCACATGGCCCCGTTCCGCGGTCGGGCCTGTCCCGCCGGGTGACGCGCCCCGGCTGACGTTTGCCGTCCGCAGCGCCCGAGGCGTCGCCAGTCGCCCGTCTCGCAAGGGCATCTCGCGTGTCTGCGCGGCGGGAGGGTGAGCGGGGCCGGCCCGGCTCAGTCGGCGTCTGCCGTGCGCGTGCGGATCTCGGAGCCGTCGAGGATGCGCACCTCGCGCTGGGGGAAGGGAATGGCGATCCCGTTCGCCTGAAAGGCGTCCCAGAGCGCGAGATAGACGTTGCCGCGTATGTTCGTGATCCCGCCCGCCGGGTCGCGGATCCAGAAGCGCAGGACGTAGTTCACGCTGCTGTCGCCGAAACCGGTGACGTGGCAGACGGGCGGGCGATCGGCGAGCACGCGGTCCATGCCGGCCGCCGCCTCGCGCGCGACGCGGCGCACCTCGTGGGGATCGTTGGCGTAGGCGGTGCCGAAGTGGATGTCGAGGCGCACGAAGTCGTCGGAATGCGACCAGTTCACCACCTGCCCGGTGATCAGGTCCTCGTTCGGGATCAGGTATTCCTTGCCCTCGCGCGTCGTGATCGAGACGTAGCGCGCGCTCAGGCTGTTGATCCAGCCGAAGGTCTCGCCGATGCTGATGACGTCGCCGGGCTTGATCGACCGGTCGAGGAGGAGGATCACCCCCGAGACGAGGTTCGAGACGACCTTCTGCAACCCGAAGCCGAGGCCCACGCCCACGGCGCCCGACAGCACCGCGAGGCCGGTGAGGTCGAAGCCGACCGCCCTGAGCCCGATCACGAAGGCCGCGCCATAGAGCGCCACCTGCAGCAGCTTGACCGAGAGCACCCGCATCGACGGGCTGAGGTCCTCGTTGGTGTAGAGCCGCGCGGCGCTCCGGCGCGCGATCACGCGGGCGACGAAGAAAAGGAGCGCCAGCAGGAAGGCGCCCTGCAGCGCCATCCATGCCGAGAGCCGCACCTCGCCGAACTCGATCGCGGCACGGTCGAGCAGCCGCTCGGTCTCGTCCGTCAGCCCGAGGATGCGCAGCGTCACCCAGGCGTAGGCGCCGTAGCGCACGACCTTGCGCAGGGGGCCGTTGGCGATCAGCCGTGTGGCGAAGGCGACGATCAGCCACGCGGTGGCGAGATTGGCAAGAATGCCGAGGAGCCACGACCGCGAGGGCCAGGTGACCTCGCGCATGATCCAGACGGTGGCCCAGAGGAGAAGGACGTAGAAGATCAGCCTGAGCCGCTTGTGCACCAGCACCAGGAGCCGCAGCCGCCAGCGCGGCCAGCCCTCGCGGCTGCGCATCCATTCGTGCAGGCCCGGTGCGAGCGCCGCCCGGAGCGCCCAGGCGAGCGCGAAGAGCCCGGCCGCGATGGCGACCTGCCAGGCGTTCCAGGGCACGAGCAGCATGTCGCCCAGATCGCTCGCCGCCGCGGCAAGGCCGCGCGCCGCCTCCGCGAACCATGTCGCGGGCTCTGCCGGATCGGGTGTTTCGGGGTCCATGCGCCTCCTGCCGTGCCTCCCCGGAGCAGGAACGCCGCCCGGGCCGTGCGGTTTCACGCGCGCCTACCGGCGCGGCGCTGCCCAAGCGGAACTCGGGCGCGACCGGGCACGCCGCTTGCCCGGTGCGGTCCGGCTGTTATTCTGCCGTCATGTCACGGGACCCGGGCCGCTCCGGCGCCGGGTCGGAACAGGGAGACGACCACATGAAACACGCAACCGGCCTTCTGGCCGCCGCGCTGCTGACCTCGACCGCGATCGGGGCCTCGGCGGAGACGCTGCGCTGGGCGCGCGCGGGCGACAGCCTCACCCTCGACGTGCACGCGCAGAACGAGGGGCCGACGCACACGCTGTCGCACCAGATCTACGAACCGCTCATCATCCGCGACCACGAGGGACAGATGCAGCCGGCGCTCGCGACCTCCTGGGCGCCGAAAGAGGACGATCCGGACGTCTGGGTCTTCGAGCTCCGCGAGGGCGTGACCTATCACGACGGCTCGGAGTTCACGGCCGAGGACGTGGTGTTCTCGATCAATCGCGCCAAGACGCCCGACTCGGACATGAAGGAGCTTCTGACCTCGATTACCGAGGTGCGGGCGGTGGACGACTACACCGTCGAGATCGTCACTGACGGGCCGAACCCGATCCTGCCGTCGAACCTCACCAACCTCTTCATGATGGACAAGGGCTGGGCCGAGGAGAACGACACCGTCGAGGTTCAGGACGTCGAGGGCGGCGAACAGACCTACGCCACGGCCAACGCCAACGGCACGGGCCCCTTCCGCCTCGTCAGCCGTGAACCCGACGTGCGCACCGTGCTGGAGCGCAACGAGGACTACTGGGGCATCGACGAGTTCCCGCTGGAGATCACCCGGATCGAGTACACGCCGATCCAGAACGCCGCGACGCGGGTCGCCGCGCTGCTCTCGGGCGAGGTCGACTTCATCCAGGACGTGCCTGTGCAGGACCTTGGCCGCGTCGCCGAGACCGAGGGCCTCGTCGTCAAGACCGCGCCGCAGAACCGGACGATCTTCTTCGGCCTGAACATGGGGTCCGACGACATTGAGAACGACGACGTCGAGGGCGAGAACCCGCTCGCCGACGTCAATGTCCGCAAGGCGATGAACATGGCGATCAACCGTGACGCCATCAAGCAGGTCGTGATGCGTGACCAGAGTGCGCCCGCCGGCATGATCGCGCCGCCCTTCGTCAACGGCTGGTCCGAGGAGATGGACGAGACAACCACCGACATCGAGGCCGCCAAGGCGCTGATGGAGGAAGCGGGCTACGCCGACGGCTTCTCGATCCAGCTCGACTGCCCGAACGACCGCTACGTCAACGACGAGTCGATCTGCCAGTCGGTCGTGGGGATGCTGGGCCAGATCGGCGTCGACGTGAACCTCGACGCCAAGCCCAAGGCGCAGCACTTCCCGCTGATCACCAACGGCGAGACCGACTTCTACATGCTGGGCTGGGGTGTTCCGACCTACGACTCGGAGTACATCTTCAACTTCCTCGTGCATACCCGCGGGGACGAGCGCGGCAGCTGGAACGGCACCGGCTTCTCGAACTCCGAGGTCGACGAGATGATCGTCTCGCTCGCCTCCGAGACCGATCTCGAGATGCGCAACGACACGATCCAGGCGATCTGGGAGGTCGTGCAGGAGGAGACGATCTACCTGCCGGTCCACCACCAGGTGCTGAACTGGGGCATGTCCGAGGACGTGATGACCGATGTGAGCCCGGAGGACGATCCGAAGTTCAAGTTCTTCGAGATGAACTGAGCGCGTCGCATCGGCGGACGGGAAGGGGCGGCCTGGGCCGCCCCTTTTTTCGTGCCGGCCCGCACCGTCCGGCTTGGTTTCTGGCGCAGCGCGGTTATGCTGCCCCTGCGAAAACCCGAGAAGGAGCGGCCGATGCGCGAGGGCGGGTGGTCGAAGAGCGAGGGCGGAAACGATGTCTCGTTTTCCGGGGTCATGGCCGGCTCCCGCGTGGCGCTCATCGTGACGGACCCGACGGCGCCCGACAATCCGATCACCTACGTCAACACCGCCTTCGAACGGCTGACACTCTACCGCCGCGACGAGGTGGTCGGGCACAACTGCCGCTTCCTGCAGGGGGAGGGCACCGACCCCGCGGACGTGGCGCAGATCCGCGCCGGGCTCGCCCGCGGCGAGGATTTCGTCGTGACCCTCACGAATCATCGCGCCGACGGCTCGCGTTTCCGCAACCAGCTCTTCGTTTCGCCCGTGCATGACGAGAGCGGCGCGCTCACGGCCTATTTCGGCCTGCTTCGGCACGTCGACGACGAGGAAGCCGCGCTGCGCGACCGGCGCGCGATCAGCCAGGAGACCATGCTGAAGGAGCTTCAGCACCGGGTGAAGAATCACCTCGCCATGGTGGTCAGCATGATCCGGCTGCAGTCCCGGCGCGAGATCACGGCCGCCTCGCTCGACGATCTGAGCCATCGGGTCGAGGCGCTCTCGCTCTTCTACGACGAGCTCTTCCATGCGGGAGAAGAGGCGGACGGCCGCGTGCCCTCGACCGTCACCGTCGGCCCCTACCTCGAACGTGTGGCCGCCGCCGTCACCGGGATCGAGGGGCGGGCGTGCGTGCGCCTCGACATCGCTTGCGACGAGGTCGCGCTGCCCCTCGACACCACCGCGCGGCTCGGGCTCCTGCTGTCGGAGTTCCTGACGAACGCCTTCAAGCACGCGTTCGTCGGCCGCGACGCGGGGCTGGTGAAGATCCGGCTGCGCGCCCGCGACGACGGCACCGTCGTGCTGAGCGTCTCGGACGACGGCGTGGGCCTTCCCGAGGGCAGCGACTGGCCCGCCGACGCGGTGTCCATCGCCGAGCAGCACGCGCGCTCGGAAGACGAGGAGGACAGGCTTGATACCAAGGGCCGCGACGGGTCCGCCGGACTCGGCGGGTCCATCGTGGACGGGCTCGCCCGTTCGATCGGCGCGGAGGTCCGCGTCGTCAGCGAGCACGGCACGCGATTCGACGTGGAAATCCCGCCCGGATCGGTCGCGGACGCCGCCATCTGACCCTGGGGCACGGCCCCCGCATCCGCTGCGCCGCGGCGTCACGCGGGACGCACACCGCTTGACCGCAAGGGCGTTTGCAGAGACTTTGCGCAAATGCTCGCTTACGTGCTTCGTCGCATCTTTCAGTCGGGGCTGGTCCTGCTCATCGTGGGGCTGGTGGCGTTCTCCATGTTCCGGTTCGTGGGCGATCCGATCGACAACATGCTCGGGCAGGAGCGGACGCAGGCCGACGTGGAGCGGCTGCGCACCGAGCTCGGTCTCGATCAGCCCTTCCCGGTGCAGTACTGGCGCTTCCTCGAGCAGGCCGCGCAGGGCAACTTCGGCCTGAGCTACCGGCAGGGGCGGCCGGTGTCGGACATTCTCGCCGAACGCCTGCCCGCGACGCTGGAACTCGCCTTCGTCTCCGGGCTTTTCGCGCTGGCCTTCGGCATCGGGCTCGGCATCTTCACGGCGATCCGAAAACGCGGATTCGCCGCCAACACGATCATGACCCTCAGTCTGGTCGGGGTGTCGCTGCCCACCTTCCTGATCGGCATCCTGCTGATCTATCTCTTTTCGGTCGAACTCGGCTGGCTGCCGAGCTTCGGGCGCGGGCAGGTTGTGCGCGTGGGCGACTGGACCACCGGGTTCCTCACGGAAAGCGGGATCAAGGCGTTGATCCTGCCGGCCTTCACCCTCGGGCTCTACCAGATGACGCTGATCATGCGGCTTGTGCGCACCGAGATGCTCGAGGTGCTCAGGCAGGACTACATCCGCTTCGCACGCGCCCGCGGCCTGCGCGAGCGCGCGATCAACTTCCGCCACGCGCTGAAGAACACGCTGGTGCCCGTCATCACGATCACCGGCCTGCAGCTCGGCTCCATCATCGCCTTCGCGATCATCACGGAGACGGTGTTCCAGTGGCCGGGCGTGGGGCTTCTCTTCATCAACGCGATCCAGTTCGTGGATATCCCCGTGATGGCGGCCTACCTGATGATGATCTCGGTGATGTTCGTGGGCATCAACCTGATCGTGGACCTGCTCTATTTCGCGATCGATCCACGGCTGCGCGTGGATCGCTCCTCCGGGAAGCTGACATGACCGACGCCCCCCTGAGCCCCGTCCGCGAGGCCCGCGCGCGCAAGCGATTCAACCGCGCCTGGGACAGCGACTTCGCCTATTCCTTCCGCCGCTCGCCGGTGGCGGTGGTCAGCTTCGTCGTCGTCGCGATCCTCATTCTCGCGGCGGTCTTCGCGCCGTGGATCGCCCAGCACGATCCGTTCAACCCGTCGTCGCTGAACCTGATGAACGGCTTCACGCCGCCGATGGCCACGAACGAGTTCACCGGCGAGACCTTCCTGCTCGGCACCGACGACCAGGGGCGCGACGTCTTCTCGACCATCCTCTACGGGATGCGGATATCGCTCTTCGTGGGCTTCTCGGCGGTGCTTCTCGCCATGGCGATCGGTGTGACGCTCGGCCTCGTCGCCGCCTACATCGGCGGCTGGCTCGAGACGATCATCATGCGCACCGCCGACGTGCAGCTGACCTTCCCGGCGATCCTGGTGGCCATGCTGATCTTCGGCATCGCCAAGGGCATCACCCCGCCCGAATACCGCGACGAGATGGCGATCTGGGTGCTGATCCTCGCCATCGGGCTCTCGGACTGGGTGCAGTTCGCCCGCGTGGTGCGCGGCGCGACCCTCGTCGAGAAGAACAAGGAATACGTGCAGGCCGCGCGGCTGATCGGGCGCTCGCGCATCGCGATCATGGCGCGCCACATCCTGCCCAACGTGCTGAACCCGGTGCTGGTGATCGCCACGATCAGCCTCGCGCTCGCGATCATCGCGGAGGCGACGCTCTCCTTCCTCGGCGTGGGCGCGCCGCCCACCCAGCCCTCGCTCGGCACGCTCATCCGCATCGGGCAGGAATTCATGTTCTCGGGCGAGTGGTGGATCCTCTTCTTCCCGGCGCTGGCGCTCCTCGCGCTCGCGCTTTCCATCAACCTGCTCGGCGACTGGCTGCGCGACGCGCTGAACCCGAGGCTGAGATGACCGGGGTGTCCATCGAACGACAGGCAGCCGACGCTATGATCGAGGCTTCGGGACGATTCGGGTGCGGAACCATTGGGCGAGCTCGGCCTGACTCATGTTCCCGTCCGCGACGGCCACGACTGTCTCCACGATGGCCATGTCGTCCTCTTCCAAGCGATAGCCGCTGCGCTCGATCAGCAATTCGGCAAGGTAGAGCGACGTGCGCTTGTTCGCGTCCACGAAACCGTGATTGCGAACGACGCCGTGCATCAGCGCCGCCGCCTTCTGCCAGATGGGCCGGTGATAGCCGTGATACGGCCGGGCCAGGGCCGAGCGAACGGCGTTTTCGTTCAATAGTCCGGCGCGGCCGCCGTCGAGCAGCGCTTCCTCATGGGCGCGCAGGGCATCAGCCCAGGTCACGCGATAGTGCCGCCTACCGATCGGCGAGCGCCTTCATCGCCTTGCGGCGGCGCCGGTGTGTGGCGGTGATGACGCGGGCCGAAATCTTCGAGCCCGGCTCCTCGCGCCCTTGGCGAAGCGCCCAGAATCCGCTCTTTCCGGTTCGACTCGATGTCGCGGATTGTTCGACGGGAGTGTCTTCGGGCTTTCGGGCCATGAGCCGGTCTCCTGTAGCACGTCGTGGAAGATATGATACGCCGGCGCCGGTCCACAAGGTGGATCGAACCGCCCGGTGCCTCCGGTACAGCGAGTATGTCGAGAAACATGACACATGACGACCGCGCCAACGCCGCCGCCGTCCTCTCCGTCCGCGATCTGGTCGTGGAGATCCCGACGCGCGCCGGTATCCTGCGCCCGACGGACGGGCTGAGCTACGACATCCGCGCGGGCGAGATCCTCGGCGTGGTGGGCGAGAGCGGCGCGGGCAAGTCGATGACCGGCAACGCGGTGATCGGCCTGCTCGACCCGCCCGCGCGCATCGCCGGCGGCGAGATCCGGCTGAACGGCGAGCGGATCGACAACGTCTCCCGCGACCGGCTGCGCAAGCTCCGCGGTGACAAGATCGGCATGATCTTCCAGGACCCGCTCACCTCGCTCAACCCGCTGCTGACGATCGGCGAGCAGCTGACCGAGACGATCCTCGAGCACCTGCCTGTCAGCCAGTCGGAGGCGCTGGAGCGCGCGGTCGCCGCGCTCGAGGAGGTGGGCATCCCGGCCGCGCGGGCCCGCATCGACAGCTACCCGCACGAGTTCTCCGGCGGCATGCGCCAGCGGGTGGTGATCGCCCTCGCGCTCTGCGCCGAGCCGGACCTCGTGATCGCGGACGAGCCGACCACGGCGCTCGACGTCTCCGTGCAGGCGCAGATCATCGCGCTGCTGAAGCGGCTCTGCCGCGAGCGCGGCGTCGCGGTGATGCTCGTGACCCACGACATGGGCGTGATCGCCGAGGCGGCCGACCGCGTCGCGGTGATGTATGCCGGCCGGCTGGTGGAGCTCGGCCCCGTGCGCGAGGTGCTGACGCGCGCGCGCCACCCCTATACCGCCGGGCTCATGGGGTCGACGCCCCTTGCGAGCGCCGGGCAGAGGCGGCTCAAGCAGATTCCGGGCGCCATGCCGCGGCTCAACGCACTGCCCACGGGCTGTCCCTTCCATCCGCGCTGCGAGCGGGCGGGCGAGCGATGCCACGAGGACCCGCCGCCGACGCTCGCCGCCTGCGAGGGGCGCGCCGCCTGCTGGTTCCCGCTGACCCCGGAGACGGAGGAAAGCGCCGCATGACATCGCTGATTTCCGTGCGCGGGCTCACCCGGGTCTTCGACGTCTCGAAGCCGTGGCTGAACCGCCTGATCGAACGCCTGCCGAAGTCCCATCTGACGGCGGTTTCCGACGTCTCCTTCGAGGTGGAGGAGAAATCCGTCTACGCCCTCGTGGGCGAATCGGGCTCGGGCAAGTCCACCATCGGCAAGATCATCGTCGGCCTCGTGCCGCCGACCGCGGGCACCGTCGAGATCGAGGGCGTGGATTTCGCCCGCGAGACGGACCCGGCCAAGGTGGAGCGTATCCGCTCGGACGTGCAGATGATCTTTCAGGACCCCTTCGCCTCGCTCAATCCGCGCTGGCGGGTGCGCGACGTCATCGCCGAGCCGGTGGCCGCGCGCGGTGGCGACACCGAGGGCCTCGCCGAGCGGCTGCTGGAGCAGGTGGGTCTTTCGGCGGCCGATGTCTCGAAGTTCCCGCACGAGTTCTCCGGCGGGCAGCGCCAGCGGATCTGCATCGCGCGCGCGCTCGCCTCCAACCCGCGGGTGATCGTCTGCGACGAGCCGACCTCGGCGCTCGACGTGAGCGTGCAGGCGCAGGTGCTGAACCTGATGAGCGATCTGCGCGAGGAACTGGGCCTCACCTATCTCTTCATCAGCCATGACCTGACCGTGGTGCAGCACATGGCCGACCGGATCGGGGTGCTCTACCTCGGCCGCCTGGTGGAGGAGGCGCCGCGCGACGCGCTGTTCGAAGCGCCGGCCCACCCCTATACGCAGATGCTCTTCGCCGCGGCCCCGCGGATGGACGCCTTCGGCCGCGAGGTCGAGCCGCCCAAGGGCGAGATCCCCGACGCGATCAATCCGCCGCCGGGCTGCGCCTTCCATCCGCGCTGTCCGCTCGCCGTCGAGCGCTGCAGCGTGGAACGGCCCGAGATGCGCCAGATCGGCGACACGCGGGTGGCCTGCCACCGGGCGGAAGAGGCGGTCCGGCGCTTCCGGGAGGCGCCGGCGACGGTGGAGTGAGCCCGGGCGGCGCAGGGGGGCTGTCTGCCCCCCTCTTGGCCTTCGGCCAATTCACCCCCCGAGGATATTTGACCCAAGAAGAAGGGGCGGGCGGTCAGCCGGCGCCGACGCGGTCGAGGTAGGTTTCGCGTGCACTGGCCATCTCGCGCGCCCACCAGGCGGCTTCGTCCTCGCCCGGCGCGGGGCCTCGGCCGAGGCGGGCGGCCTCGTCGAAGAAGCCCTGTCCGGGGGTGCGCCCGCGCATCCGGCTGACCACGAGCGCGGCGAGGAAGGGGCGCCCGGCCTGCGCGTCCTCGGCCATGGTGGCCTCGAGCGCGCGGGTGACCTGGCGCACGGCGCCGGGCATGTACATGCCGAGCGACCGGGCGAGCGCGCCGTAGGTGATCGGCAGTTCCGCGGGGGCGAGCCCGGCGATCCGGGCGCGGATCTTCTGGCGCAGCGCGGCCTCGTCGTCGGCTGCGGGGGCGCGGCGGGGCGGGGGCACCTCGCGGGCACTGCCGTCGGGCGCGATCTCCGCCGCCCAGGCGCGTTCGCCGTGGCGCACGGTGAGGCGGGTCATGCCCGCGTCGGGACCCTGTCCCTCCTCGACGGTGGCGGCGGCGTCGCCGGCGCGCAGGGCGTCCCGGAGGGCATCGGGCGAAAGGCCGAGCTTCGGGGCGAGGTAGTCGGGCGCGACCATGAAGCGGCCCTGCTCCTCGGTGATGGCGCCCGGCGGCACGGGGCGGTTGAGGAGCGGCGTGGCGCCGGAGGGGGCCGCGGGCGCCTCGGCGTAGTAGGGGTTGGTGCCGGCGGAATGGTCGGTGACGTCCACGATCTCGCGCACTTCCGGCACCGCCATGCGGATCATCTGTTCGACGCCCTGGCGCAGGGTGGCGGCGGAGGCGGCGCAGCCCTGGCAGCCGCCGGACATGCGCAGGCGCACCACGCCGTCGGCAACGTCGACCACCGCGACATGGCCGCCGTGAGCGGCGATCGACGGGTTGGCCTGCGCGTCGAGGACGTGCTGCACGGCATCGCGCACCGCGGCGTCGTCCCGTGCGCCGGGGGCGGCCGCTGGCCCGGCGTCGCCGAGGGGCCTGTCGGTCCCGGCCAGAACCTCGCGGATGGCGGCGGCGACGGGCGCCTTGAGCGCGTCCCGGTCGGTGCCGGGCGCACGCGTGACGGTCACCACCGCCCCCGCGACATGGAGCGCGCGCACACCGTCGATCCCGAGCAGCGCGCGGGGCAGGGGGGCCGCGCCCGGCTCGGTCCCGGAAAACTCCGCCCCCGGCTGCACCTCCCGGTCGAGCACGAAGCGCAGGGTGTCGGGGTCCCCCGCCGGGCGCTCGGCGCGGATTTTCAGCGTTTCAGACATCCTCGACCTCCGCGGCCTCGAGGCGGCGGAGCGTGGTGAAGGGGTAGATGCCGCTCTGGTGGCCGTCGCTGAAGGCGATTCCGATGGCATAGTTGCCGAGCGACCAGATGCGCGTCGGCGCCACGTCGAGCGGCACCGAGGCCGGATCGAGGAGCGCGCGCCCGCTCATCTCGTCCACGCATTGCGCGCAGCGGCAGGCGAGGCGCAGGTCGCGCACGTCGTGGCGGGTCTCGGCCCCGTCGGCCCAGGTGATCGCGAGGGTGCGGGCGTCCGGCCGGTCGATGGCGAGCGGCACCTCGGCGGATCCGCCCGCTTGCGCCGCCTCCGGGTGGCCCCGCGGCGCACCGGTGTTCTCGGTCCAGTTCCAGTCGAAGGGCAGTTCGAGTTGCGCGCCGCCCGCCGCGTCGCCGGCGATGCCGGCGGCGATGGCGCGGTAGGCCTCGGCCGCGGGGGCCTCGGGCTGGGCGATCACCAGCGGCGTGCCGGCATCGCCGCAGTCCACCACCGACGGATCCAGCGGCACGGCACCGAGGAAGGGCACCCCGAGATCCGTGGCGATGCGCGCCCCGCCGCCCTGATGGAAGATATGCGTCACCGTCCCGCAGGAGGGGCAGGTGAAGCCGCTCATGTTCTCGACGATGCCGAGGATCGGGACCTTCACCTGTTCCATCATCCGAAGCCCGCGGCGCGCGATCTTCAGGCTCACGTCCTGCGGCGTGGTCACGATCACCGCGCCCGAGAGCGGGAAGGCCTGCGCCAGCGTGAGCTGCACGTCGCCGGTGCCCGGCGGCAGGTCGAGGAGCAGCACGTCCACGTCTCCCCATGCCACCTCGGTGATGAACATGCGGAGATACTTGGCGACCATCGGCCCGCGCAGGATCGCGGGCTTGTCGTCGCCGGTGAGCATCCCCATCGAGATCACCTTGACCCCATGCGCCTCGGCCGGGATCACCTTGTCGTCGGGGCCGATGCGGGGCGGGTCGTCGGTGGGCACGCCGAGCATTCCCGGGATCGAGGGGCCGTAGAGATCGGCGTCGACGACGCCGACCGAGAGCCCCTGCCCGGCGAGCGCGAGCGCGAGGTTCGTTGTGACGGTGGACTTGCCCACGCCGCCCTTGCCGCTGGCGACGGCGAGGATGCGGCCTACTCCGGGCAGGGCTTCGGACCCGCCGGAGGTTTGCTGGGCGAGGTTCGGGGGCGTGTCGGTCACGGGGTGTCCTTCTGGTCCTCGGGAAGCCGCAGGGCGTCGTCGCCCGCGGCGAAACTGGCGCAGAGCTGGCCGATCTCCTCGGGCGTTAGCTCTGCGGCGACACAGGCGCAATGGCCGCCGCTCTCGCGTGCGCTGAAGTGGCGGCAGTCGCCGCAGGTGCCGAAGGCGTTGGCGCCGCGGGCCGTCGCGACGTCGACGACGAGGGCCGGCAAGGCGCGGGCGAGGGCGCCACGCTCGGCCGGCCCGAGGCGCGCGATGGACTGCGCGAGATGGCGCAGCGGGTCGCGCGCCAGCATGGCCTGCCCCGAGCCGGTGAGCTCGAATCGCACGCTGCGCCGATCCTGATCGCTCTGCCGGCGGGTGAGATATCCCTTCGCCTCGAGGGATTTCACGGTCTGCGACGCCGTCCCGCGCGTGGTGGCGTGAAAGCTCGCGAAGGCCGAGGGCGTGCGCGAGGCGCTGTTGGCGCGCGCGAAGAAGCGCAGCGCCGTCCACTGCGCGGGTGTCAGCGCCGCGCCCGCGTCCTCCCCGCGCGCGGCGCGGCCGAGATGGACCAGGAATTCCGCGAGTTCGTCGGGTGACAGGTCATCGCTCATGGCAGGAAAGTATCGTTTCGAAACCATCTTGACAAGGCCGGGGTGCCGGGAGATGGTTTCGATACGCTATCATCATGCAGGAGCCTGCGCCGCGATGAACAAACCGTTCCCGCCACCGCGGGCCAATGGCGCCCGGACCCGCCCGCCGGAGTTCCTCGATGCCGAGACGGAGCTCGCGCTTGCGCGGGCCTGGCATGAGCGCGGCGACACAAGGGCCCGTAACAGGTTGATCACGGCGCACCGGGCGCTCGCGGTCGCGGCGGCGCGACGCGCCGCGGGGCCGGGGGCGGCGCCGGACGACGACGTTGTTCAGCAGGCCAACATCGGCCTGCTCAAGGCGGCGGAGCGGTTCGACCCGGACCGCGGCTTCCGCTTCTCGACCTATGCCGCGTGGTGGATCCGTGCCGAGATACAGGACTACCGGATGCGCAGCTGGTCCCTCGTGCGGCTCGGCAACTCGCCGGCGCTGCGGCGGCTCTTCTTCAACCTGCGCCGGGTCGAATCGCGCCTTCGCATGAGCGGGGAGGTACCGGAGGCGGAGCTCGATGCGGCGATCGCTGCCGAGCTCGGCGTGGATGAAAGCCAGGTCAGCGCGATGCGCCAGCGCCTCGCGGCGCGCGACGGCTCGCTCAACCGTCCCGCGCTCGGCGAGGAGGGGAGCGAGATCCAGGAGCTGCTGGAGGATCCCGATTCGGATACCGAGGCGGTGGTGGGCGCGCGCATGGACCGGCGCGCGTTCTGGGCGCAGGTGGCGGGCCACATCCGGACGCTGCCCGAGCGCGAGCGCGAGATCGTCATCGCCTCCTTCGTGCAGGAACCGCCCAAGACCCTTGCCGAACTCGGCGATACCTACGGAATCTCGCGCGAGCGCGTGCGCCAGCTGCGCGAACGCGGCCTCGAGCGGCTGCGCCAGGCCTTCGCGCGGGACGGCGCCGCGTTCCAGTCCTGAGGCAGACGTTGCGGAATGTGACGTTTTTTTTGCAGTGACCCCAAAAAGGGGCTTGCGAGTCGCCGCAGTGGTCCGTAGACAGCGCTTCACCGACGGCGGCGAGGCGCTGCTGGTTGGGATCTTCGAGGCGGACGGGCGGTGCGGCGCTG